>DROB01000272.1 GCA_011321985.1 Gammaproteobacteria bacterium
ACCATGCTGGCCAAAGAGCCTGCCGCACGTTACCAGACAGGCCGCGAAGTCATCGCTGACATCGAATGCCTCGACAGGGGCGACACACCCGCCAACGCCACCCTGATCTTTAACCAGACAGCCATTAATCCTGCGACCAGCCTGAACACTGCACAGACCAGCCAGATAACTGCACGACCGGATAAAAGCGCGGGAGGCAAGCTGAAAATATTTTCAGCCCTCACCTTTCTCGGCATCATTGTCGCAGTCGGCATCCTGTTTTTTCCCGACCTTAATACAAAGAACCCAGCCGTTACAAGCAATACTCAACAGACCTTAAAACCTGCCGATAGAAAGCAGGCAATGAGGAACCAGCAACTGGAACTCGACAGACTGAAAACTCAAAAAGCGTTACTGAAAAAACAACGTTTCGAGAAAGAAAAGCAGGCTATCGAGAAACGCCAGCGTGAACTCGACAAGCTGGAAGCCCAAAAAGCATTATCGAAAAAACATCGCCTCGAAAAAGAAAAACAGGAGCAGGTAGCCACAGAGAAAGCCCTCTTAAGACATGAATACGATACACGGATCGCACGTGAAAAACAGGCTAAAGCCAGAGCAGAAACAGAAGCACGAAAAGCCAGAGAAGAGTTACGTATTCTGAAACAAAAGCAACTGGCTGCACAGGATAAAGAGGCGCACCCACCAGAATCCGGCACAGCAGCTCATATTATCGAGCAAAAAATAATAGAAAAAGCACCTCCGAAACCCCAGAAAACCGGTCTGCTTGCCGGCTGGATGGGCAGCGTGGATGACCATTCAGATGAATATATCAATGACCTGTTCAAAGCGGCAGATACCGCGCTATCGAATAAACGTTACGCCAGTGCCAGCCAGAATTACGAAAAAATTCTACAGCTGAGTCCGGACAATAATCGCGCACGTCAGGGTCTGGCGATCATCGCGCAGCAGAACACCAAAACAGCACCCACGTCCAGCTATGATGCCTACACACGAGATCTGCTGAAAGCTGCGGGAAATGCACTAAAAGCAAACCGTTTGAGCAGCGCCAGTGTTAATTATAAAAAAATACTGCAACGCGCACCAGAAAACAAACAGGCCATAAAAGGTTTAAATACCGTCTTCGATAGACACCTGCGATTAGCCATCGAAAAAGCCAGAGATGATGACTTCGATGAAGCAGAAGAACATTTCCTCGCCGCCAAAGAACTAAAACCCAACCACGATAAGCTGAATACCGTCCACCGGGAGCTGGTGCAACTCAAAAATGCCCGGTGAACAGACCCTTACTGTACGAGATCAAAAAGCTGTTACCGACGCAAAGCAGACCTTAAAAGATTAAAAGCGATTTACCGTAGAAACGCAGATTAGGGCAGGATGCCCGTAAGTAGGGCAATGCAGGAGCAATTGCCGAGACGCAGAGAAAAGCACTGATTTATTAACAACACTACAGGAGTAGGTTGTGTCAGGCGATTTTTTCCATAACGCGACAAAGGTTAATGTAAACGTCGGATTACGCTTCGCTAATAAAAGCAATCTTTCTATCTCCTCCTGCCTGACGATCCATCACTCCACGACAATACTGCCACACATGGGCAATATGTATAAATCCCATGGCAGGCCGACCGAATAACAGTCATTACGCCAAGAATAATGGAGATAACAGGTGAAGAAGCATAAAAAATTCACTATATAACGTATTGCGCTATATGACGCTATACGTTATATTAACTTATGGCATGTATGCACCCCGGAAAAGTCTTATTACAGCAATATCTTGCACCATTGAAGCTCAGCCAGAATAAACTGGCACGTGCGATAAAAGTTCCGCCGAGGCGGATCAATGAGATAGTGCACGCAAAGCGTGCCGTTACCGCCGATACAGCAACCCGACTCGCCATCTACTTTGGCGGTAGCGCAACGTACTGGATGCACCTGCAGGCTGAATACGATATAGAAAAAGTAAGGAAGACCATAACTATCCAGCTGAGCACCATACCGTCACCTCTTCATGCTACTCCGGAACTCATTGATGACGGTAAAAAGTTACCCCACCCAACTCCCACAAATAATATCAAGAACCGGATAATGCGCTAACCCAAGATGATAAAAAACAGATTACCCACCACAAGAAATCCCTGGAAGCGCCAGTCCAGTAAAAAAATTTTTGACAACCCCTGGTTATCGCTGCACGAGGACAAAGTCATTAATCCTGGCGGAGGTCTATCACTCTACGGGAAAATAAATTTTAAAAACCTGGCAATAGGCATCATCCCTCTCGACAGGGATAACAACACCTGGCTGGTTGGCCAATATCGCTACGTTCCCGATTGCTACTCATGGGAGATACCGATGGGTGGTGGACCACTCGATATCGACCCACTCGAGTCAGCTAAACGTGAGCTTAAAGAAGAGACCGGTCTGACCGCAGATGACTGGCAGATATTGATGAAACTACACACGTCCAATTCAGTTACAGATGAACAGGGGTTGGTCTATATCGCCAGAGATCTTACCCCTGGTGAAACACAGTTCGAAGAGACCGAAGAATTATTAATTAAAAAAGTATCACTCGATGAAGCTGTCGAACGCGTATTAAGTGGTGAGATAACCGATGCTATCAGTGTGGCAGCTCTATTGAAATTGCACAAACTGGAAGTATGACAGGGCTGATCTATCTCTCGATGATACCTAGAAGCAGTAAAAGCGATTCCACCAAAACTTAAAAGTGATTAACCGCAGAGACACAAATCAGAACAGGATGCCCGTAAGCAGAACAATGCAGGAGCAATTGTCGAGACACCGAGTTTTATTTTGTTGACAGCGCCTGCCGCGCTGTTAACAGATCCAGTTTTTTCTCTGCGGTAACAAGCTTTTCACTTCATTTTTAAATACCAGCTTATGACCGATACCAATCTTTCTGTGAAAAAGGTGTTTTAAATAATACGACCAGTATCAATCATCAAACTTGCGATCAGTGATCCTGTGACAGCCGCTGGTAGCACAATTCCTGTTCTGCCAGACTGTGCCGTTTTTACCACCGATATGATCACTTTTTCTTTCGAAACTACTCTCATGGCAGGCAGCACAGAATGGCGCGTATGTGGGTGATGGCCAGACAAACGTGCTGCTTATACTGTTACCGTGACAGCCGCTGCATCCTGGATCATTCCTGTGGTCACCCGGATAGTCTCCCTGAGGATCATGGCTAAAGCTGGCAGGTGCCCAGCCGTTTGTCGAATGACATACGTCGCATTGTACAGTCGTACTCAGGTGTCCCTGATTTTTAGGTGTTGCACCACCGCCCGTATTGTTATGACACTGGTCACATCTGCCCGCACTCGTCGCATCGTGAGTCCAGGTACCACCCACGAAAGTCGCTGTGGTATGACAGAGATAACAATCCAGAGTCGTGGCGATATGAGGCGGATTGGTCTTGGCATCTTTACCGATCGCGATACCTGCACCATGGCATGAATCACAATTATCCACGATGCCAGTATGATTGAACCCGGCTCCGACGAAACTACTGGTGGTATGACAGATGCCGCAATCCTGATTAGTCAGCACATGGTTAGTCGACTTGCCTTTGGCGAACTTACCGTCATGGCAGGACTGGCAGTTATCCACGATACCAATATGATCAAAGGTCGCAGGTACGAAACCCGTGGTCTGGTGACAGAGGCTGCAGTCATCATTCGTCGGCACATGGTTCGGTGGTGGTGTTTTGCCTCTAGCGGTCGCACCATCATGACATGAGGCACAGTTATTAACGATGCCCCTGTGGTCAAAACCTGCCCCGGCAAATTCCGTGGTGTTATGACACAGCGAACAATCCTGTGTAGTAGAGACGTGACCGGCATTCTTCTTGGTTACAGCCGCAGTCGAATTATCACCATGACAGGATGCACAGTTATCAATGATACCGGTGTGATCAAACACCGCCGGTTTAAACGTACCCGGCACGTGACAGATACTACAATCTTGCGTAGTCGGAATATGACCGGCATTCTTTTTGATCAATGCACCCGTCGCATTATCACCGTGACAGGATGCGCAGTTATTGACGATACCACTGTGATCAAAAACACCATCTTTAAAGTTAGCGCCGATACCATGACAGGCTCCGCAATCCAGTGTCGTAGCAGGATGTGGCGGTGTCGGGTCAGAGACCTTGCCAAATGCACCTGCAGGACTGATATAGTTTCCGTCATGACACGATTCACAGTTACCACTGATACCCGCATGGACGAAATTCGTCGGTGCCGAGAACGTAGACTTCGTGTGACAGGTATCACAATCTTGCGCTGTCGGTAGATGTGTACCTGATTTTCCGTAGAGGTTATTAGAGGTCGTACTGAATACGCCATTGTGGCAACCGTCACAACCACCGACGATGCCCGGATGTACAGAACCGACAAATGTGGAAGAAGTAAAACCACCGATGTTTTGATCGACATGACATTGGCTACATTCAGCCTGTGCTGGAATATGGCCCGCATTCTTGGGCGTTGCAATACCCGTGTTATGGCAGGACGCACAATTATTGCCCACTATAGCCTGATTATGGATAAAAGTACCTGCGAATGTAGCAAAGTTATTACCTGCCCCATCATGGCATGACACACAATCCTGACCGGTCTGCACATGGTTGACAGACTTACCCTTACTGATCACACCGTTATGACATGATGAGCAATTATCCACGATACCGGCATGATCAAATGTCGCTCCGACAAAAGTCGTCGTATTATGACAATCAGCACAATCCCGGTTATCCGGAGTGGTCGGTATATGATTGGGAAGCTTGCCCACACTGATCTTATTATTGTGACAGGCGTTGCAGTTATTTGTAACGCCTGCGTGATCATAAGTACCTGTGGTAAAAGTACCTGGCGTATGACAATCCTTACAGTCCTGGACCGTCGGCATATGCTCATAAAAAGGAGTAGTCAGTGGCTTACCTGTTGCCGTTACACCATGACAGGAGTCACACCGGGCCGCCAGGACAGCAGGATCACTGTGGTCAATGCCAGCTCCCACAAAGGTTTCGGTATTATGACAGGTACCACAGTCTTTATCGGTTACTATATGAGTAGGTACTGCGACTCCCTTTCCACGAGCATTGATGCTGTTATTGTCATTATGACAAGATTCACATGACTGAACGGAAGCCTCCACTAAGCGGTGATTGAAGACACCACCAAGACTGAAAGTCACGATGCTGTGACATGTGACACAGTCAACATTCGTCGTCACCGGGTGACCGACTGTTGGACCCTTGGCCGGTCCGGCACCATGACAGGAATCACATCGTTGACCGACAACAGCAGGGCTGGTGTGGTCAGGATACGCATTCAGGAAACTGGCGGTAGTGTGACAGTAACCACACTCAGCATTGGTATCCGGATGAGTACCCGGTGGAGTATCAGACAGCGAAGGAGTCTTGCCTTTCGCTACCTTGCCGTTATGACAACCGACACACACCTTGCCAACACCGGCATGATCGAAGCTGCCATCCAGCGCGATATCCAGAAAACTGGCGGTAGTATGACAATTATCACATTCTGCATTGGTCTGGATATGAACCGAGGACTTCCCGATGGCTAAACTACCGTTGTGACACTCGCTGCAATTGCCAAAAACTTCCTGATGATCAACATAGGGAAGTATCTTGAATCCCTGGGGGGTATGACAGGTCTGACACGTATTACTGCTGGCAATATGATTTGGTGATTTATACGGAAGCAAGCTGCCATCTGATCGGAGAGTCTCACCATTGTGACAATTGGTACAGTTTGACGATAGCCCCGGGTGATTGAAAGGGCCGGTTAAGCGCTCGCCCGGGTTGGTGACAACAACCGATGTAACCGCCCGCTGGCTGGTGATGCCTTCGGCACTGACCTGTAGTTCCAGCATATAGACACCACGCACATCGGCGATAAAACTGGGTGATGCCGTCGTGGCACCCTGCAATACTGCATTACTGCCATCGGGTATGTGGGTGAAGGCCCAGCTATAACTCAAAGCTTGCGTTGATGCGGCAAATGAACTGGTGTCGTTGATCACGACCTGTTCACCGACTCTGACGGCAGTAATAGGACCCGGTACAGCCTCGATACTAATAAAATTCTCTTCGATGGGTGTTAACGGGTCTGTAGCCCCCGTCTGATCGCCAGATCCCCCGCCACATCCTGCGATGAGGGCAGCAAATAAACCTATCGATAAGTAGGCAATAAGTGTTCTATATGTATTTGTCATACGCATAACAACCGCTTCAAATAGTCACGAAAAATAAACAGTAAGAATTCCCTATATAGTCACGACGAAAACGCAACAAGGGTTCCTTACGGTCTTTATTTTAATTTTTATATTTCTTTTTCAACCATTAGGACAATGGTCGACATTTATGAACGGAAAGCATGACACTTTCAACGCTGAGACTAATTCTACACTATTTTCAAAAAAAACTGTTGGATTTTCGACAAAATGAAAAGACTCATACAGTTCAACAAGTTATAAGCAAGCATAAGACAACCGTGAGGCTATGATTTAGCCATTCAGGTTCTGGATTTAATGCATAAGCGTCAATCTCTGTACAACATCCCCACTTTCTTTATCCTGATAACCGGGGGGCATTATGGTGGCAATGTGGCAGGGATCCAGCCTGTCGTCACATGGCAGTTCAAACATTCCAGATTAGTCACGATATGCCCAGGGTTTTTAGGTGTTGCAATCGAACCATCATGACAACTGGAGCAGACATCGCTGGCTCGCGTATGATCAAATATCGCACCCAGCCACGAGACGGTATTATTGTGACAATCATCACAATCAGCCGTAGTTGGAACATGCCCGGCATTTTTACCCGTGGCAATTACACCATTATGACAGCTATTACATGCCTGCCCCGCAACGGCAGCATGGTCGAACTGAGCAAGCTTCCATGTGATCGTATCATGACAAACATCACATTCACCGTTAGTCAGAAGATGTTGCGCATGCTTGCCTCTGGCGACAACCCCATTATGGCATGAGGTACAGACACCGATTACAGCATCATGATCTACCCTGCCGACTCGAGTAAGGATGGCCGTGTTATGGCAATCCTCACAGATTTGCGTGGAAGCTATGTGCGAGGCCGATTTACCTTTTGCAATAGCACCATTATGGCAGGTCAGGCAGGGACCCTGAACATCAGCATGATCAAATTGCGCACCTAACCATGAATTAACCGTATGACAGTCATCACAGATTTCGCTACTGGGCGGATGCTGCGCATTTTTTCCGGGAACACGGCTATTGTCATGACATCGGCCACAATCCAGTGGCAAGCCTTTAAAGTTACCCGCTTTATGGCAATCAGAACAATCGACGAACTCGTGTCTACCGGTTAATGGGAAGCCGGTATTGAAGTGATCAAAGTTAGCAAAATCATCCACTGGATCTACAGCAAAGGTCGGTAGACTCAGCGATAGTAGTACCGCTAACAGTAACAGACGAGTAACATTTATCAGATTTTTCAGTTTTATCTCGTTCTTGCAGGCCATGACTTTCACGTAAGCTTCAATTATTATACTCGCTCTATTTTGGCACATTTATAGCATTCAACCAATGACTGCATTTTATCTCGACACCTTAATATAACCTGTCAACAAAAAAGTATGCTATGCCACCATAGCGGGCACAGGATGAACACGAGGGGTGACCAGCAGAATAACACGGTCAGGTATTTTTTAGCATTTACTGGAATCGACACAATCAGGGGTGCGTCCAGGTGGATCAGAAGGGGCTACGACCCAGGAGTCATTGAGCCTGATTATATCAGATTAGACGAATCTCAATGTATCTCAAGATTTTTTGCAAATTTCTCGTCTAAAAAATGATTGATCTCACTTGATTCATACATCCATTCAACAGCACCATCCTCTGCAGTTACCTTCAAACATGGCACCTGATACTTCCCGCCATCATTGATCAGTTCCTGATTCCATCTGGGATCATTTCGAGCATCACGTTTTTCTATATTTAATGCCAGACGATAAATCTGACGACGTGTTTTTACGCAGAACGGACATTGATTAAACTGATATAACACCATATTTTTAGTCTGTTCATCGACCTTTGTCTGTAATTCAGCTGATCGCTCCACCTGCTTAGGTCTCGTTACCCAATCGATAAAGATAATGATCTGTCCTAACAACCAGCGGACCGGTTTAAATATGTAACCCATTTTTATCTCTTTCCCCGATGTAAATAGTGGTATTGTTCCAGTGACTCTTTTTTAATACTTTTATGCCTGATTAAATATATATCCTGGCATCACGGTTCACAAACCGCTGCTACAGGAGGATACCGTGGGCCTGCAGATCGGCATGGTATGATGAACGTACCATCGGTCCACTGGCAACATGTTTAAAACCCATATCCATACCTGCCCGGTATAATATCTCAAATTCTTCCGGTGTAACGTAACGCTCGACGGCCAGGTGATGTTTGCTCGGTTGCAGATACTGCCCCAGTGTTAGCATGTCCACTTCATGCGCTCGCATATCCTGCATCTCTTCGATCACTTCATCCAGCTCTTCGCCCAGGCCTAACATGAGCCCTGATTTTGTTTTTACATCAGGATGTGATCGTTTAAAACGTTTTAACAGGTCCAGCGACCATTGGTAGTCAGACCCGGGTCTGCATTTTTTATACAGCCGAGGAATGGTTTCAAGGTTATGGTTGAACACATCCGGTGGAGATCGATGCATTATCTCTAATGCGACATCCATACGCCCCCGAAAGTCGGGTACCAATATCTCGATTTCGATCTCAGGATTCAATGCTCGCGTTTTCTGGATACACTCGACAAAATGCGCTGCACCACCATCACGCAGATCATCACGGTCGACGGAAGTTATCACCACATAAGACAGGTTCATCGCTTTAATGGTTTCTGCAAGATGTTGCGGCTCTGCCTCATCCAGAGGATTGGGGCGACCATGACCGACATCACAGAAAGGGCAACGGCGGGTACATATATCGCCCATTATCATGAAAGTAGCCGTGCCTTTACCAAAACATTCTCCCAGGTTCGGGCAGGCGGCCTCCTCACATACGGTATGCAACTTCTGCTCACGCAGAACAGATTTAAGTTTTTTTACTTCTGGATTAAACGGTGACTTTGCACGGATCCATTTGGGTTTACGTAGTATCTCTGTCGGTTGCTGTACCTTAACAGGGATACGAGCGACCTTTTCAGCACCTTTGAGTTTTTCGCCTGTAATAACTTTTCTGTTACCGGCGGTAGATTGATCATTCATAAACGGTCACGTACTCATCAGCCTGATTCAGACAGCACCGATATTATGCAGCAGTCGTTGCTGCAAATTATCAGTAACATCTGCTATCTGTATATCTTCAACAAAGTCCTGCAGCTGAGTGATTTCCAGCCCTTCATAACCACAGGGATTAATTCGTCCGAAAGGTGTCATATCCATGTCGACATTTAGCGCCATACCGTGAAAGCTACAACCCTTGCGAACCCGCAGACCCAGAGCGGCTATTTTAGCATCATTTACATAGACCCCTGGAGCATCCCGTCTGGCGCAGGAATCAATACCATAACCGGCAAGCAGTTCTATGACGCTCTGTTCGATCAGGGTGACCAGATCCCGGACCCCCATCTTTAGACGATTCAGATCCAGCAAGGTATAGACCACTATCTGTCCAGGGCCGTGATAGGTTACCTGCCCCCCTCTATCCGAATTTATGACAGGGATATCATCAGCAGGCCCGAGCACATGCTCTGCCCTGCCATTTTTGCCCAGCGTATAGACCGGCGGATGCTGAAGAAACCAGAGCTCGTCCTCCGTGTCAGGCCCGCGTGAATCAGTAAAATCCTGCATACGCTGCCACGTCTCGCGATAATCGGCTTCACCCAGATGACGACAGTGGATGGAATCCATCACTGACACAGGCGGTGACTTACAGTGCGACGGATACATGCTCACAGGCTGTCAGATCCATATATATCGCATCCAGTTGATCTTTGCTATGGGCGGTAATGGTGATGGTAATGGCCGTATATTTACCATTTTTGCTCGGTTTCATGCGCAGCGCACCCTCACACAGATCCTCTACATGGCGGTTGATGATCTCTATCACTGCGATCTCAAATTCATCACAGCTCAAGCCCATGGCTTTGATCGGAAACTCACAGGGAAACTCAAACAGCGTCTCACCGTCTTCCAGCGACAGGTCATGCATTTTTATTTCTTTGTCATCACTCATATTTATCTCTGTCCTGCCCGTCTCCTTCTCACACCTGTATCCGGTCGATCCGAGATATCATCAAAGACAACGCATTACCTGAAGCATCCTGTTCGAGTGTGCGATTTAAAATAACCGTATCACTCCTCCCATACCGGGGATCGCGGTTTACAAACCGCCCCTACGAAAGAGCCAGCCAGAGGGGATGCAGTAACCGTTATGGCAGGTGCTCTGCAGGAAACGCGAATATACTTACTCTGGCGGTACCGCTTCATTATCACGCAGGTGCTGCTTATATTGCTGATATAGATCCATCATACGTTTCCACACACTTCCCGCAACCCCACGCCCTACGGCCTGACCGTTAAGATTGATGACCGGTGCAATTTCCCGGGTAGAACTGGTCATCCAGATCTCATCAGCATCCTGCAGTTCTATTTCTTTAATCTCACGCTCTTCAACTATTATGGCGTTATTTTTTGCAATTTCAATCACCAGGTCACGGGTGATACCCGGCAATAACTGATGCCCCGTCGGTGGTGTGATCAGGACACCATCCCTGATCAGAAAAATATTACTGGCCGTACCTTCGGTCACATGGTCCTCCCTGATCAGGATCGCATCATCGACACCCGCATCTGCCGCCTGTTGCTTGAGCATGACATTCGCGACCAGCGAAGTCGATTTGATATCACAGGCATTCCAGCGAAAGTCATCGACTGTTATAACGCTGATACCGGCAGACAGTACATCGATATCGGGGGGAGTAACATGCAGGACCATAGCAAAAATCGTGGGCGCACAATCCTGATTAGCCCTTAGGTCACGCCTTGCATACGCGCCTCGTGAAATCTGTAGATAGATCGCGCGGTCATCTCCGGGATTATGATCCAGCAGGTTCGCAAACACCGCCTGCCACTCAGTCACCGTATGCGGATTATCCAGGCTGATACGATCCAGACTATTCTGCAGACGCTTCAGATGCCCTTCAGGGCGCAACAGCTTATTACCGAACACCGGTACGACTTCATAAACGCCATCGCCAAAAAGAAAGCCACGATCCATCACAGAGATAGAGGCTTGTTCGATCGGCAGGAACTGACCATTCAGATAAACTGTATTTGTGGTTTTACTCAAGTGGCATACTCATCGTAAATAATATTAGCTATTCATCTGTGGGTGATTACAGAGATATAATCAGTTAATCATACGTAAGATATAGTCCTTCGCGACCTGGAACAAGCTGCCTTCATTCACCGTCTCCAGCGCTACCAGTGGTACCGATTCCAGCACCTCTCCGTCGAGTGATACCTTGACCACGCCTACC
This sequence comes from Gammaproteobacteria bacterium, assembly GCA_011321985.1. Taxonomy (GTDB): domain Bacteria; phylum Pseudomonadota; class Gammaproteobacteria; order SZUA-229; family SZUA-229. Next base: position 11,585 of record DROB01000272.1, read on the forward strand.
TGCTGTCCTTTACTGACCGGTGCTTCGATGTTTTTATCGATATCCATCGTCGCATCAAGATCATCATACGCACCTCGTGGTATAGAGATGGCCAGATCATCTGACAGACCCACCGTCAATGTTTCAAACTCACCTTTCCATATGCGGGGACGACTTAACACTTCATCGGCATCATAGAGCGTGTGTGATTCGAAAAAGCGGAAACCGTAGTTCAACACCGCCTGGCTGACACTGGCACGTGCTTTTTTGCTACCGGTGCCGAGCACCACTGATATCAGTCGCATATCGGAGCGCAGTGCCGATGAGACCAGGCAGTAACCGGCAGAATCAGTGTGCCCGGT
>DROB01000273.1 GCA_011321985.1 Gammaproteobacteria bacterium
CAGGAGCTTAATATTGCCGCTATGTATGCACCTAAAGATTCGGTAAAAGGAGCTAACCCTTTTGATGGGGGGGCAACCCAGATAGAAATCGAGATGACTCAGTATGAACTTCAGGCGGGATGGGCCTGGAAATACTGAGTATTTCTTGGTTAGCATGATAAGAAAAGACCCCGGACGGGGTCTTTTTTTTGGTCAGGAGATAATCAGAATCGTGTCTTTTGTGTCAGTTTGATCTTCGCAGTATTATCTTTAAGCGAGGCTTTTCATATTGATTTGTTTTTTTGGAGACTTAATATAAGAATATTATTAATTGTTAAATTATTTAATTTATTTTTGAAAAAGCTTGCATAGGCTTATGCTTTTATTTACATTGTTCAGCCCGATTTCCTGTAATTGCGTGGATTAGTTCTATTTTCTGAATTAATAGTGGCAGGTTGTCGCGAGGCAAAATGAACTTATACGAGGAATTACCCGGAGTGAATAGCATGATCAAAGTGAATACAAAAGTGCTTGCAGTTACAGCGGCTGCTGTAATAAGCATGGCATCTATGGTGGCAAATGCTGCCGGTGAAATGAAACCCTTTATTCTGGGTTCGACGACTACTGGTTCGGTCGGTGATCAGGTCGCAGGTGTTAAAAAATCATTAACAGATAATGGCTTTGAAGTCGTCGGTGAATATTCACCCTATGAGACAGCGCATATCATTATCGTTACCAATAATGATCTGAAAAAAGCAGCCGCCTCTCATGACCGAGGTGGGTATGCAGCAGGTCAGCGCATCGCTATCACAAAGGTTGGTGATCAGGTTCAGATTACCTATACCAACCCGGTTTATATGGCGGCCGCTTATCACGTAAAAGGCAATATTTCTGCGGTTACCAGCGCATTGAAAAAAGCACTGGGTGAGGTCAAGGAATTTGGCCCTGCTGAGGGTATGGATGCTGAAGATATAGCCGGTTATCACTATACTTTCGGGATGGAATATTTTGACGAACCCTATTCTTTAGCATCATATGATAGCCATGCTGAAGCCATCGCGGCTGTAGAAAAAGGTCTGGCTGCCCAGGCGGGGGGTGCGACCAAGGTTTACCGCATAGATATACCGGGTGGTAAGCAAACCGTATTTGGTGTGGGTCTGTCGTCTGAAACAACCGGTAATAAATACATGGATGATACTTTCATCATGAACGAGATCGATTTCAAAGAGACACGTTCGACCGCACATCTTCCTTATGAGATACTGGTGACAGGTGACGAAGTAGAAGCGTTACATGCACGTTTCCGTATCGCGGTTAATTTCCCTGATCTAAGTATGATGGGGTCGAACAGCTTCATGAATATCATGCCTTCTCCGGATGCGATCAAAGCTTCGCTGACAGAAGCGGCAGGTGGTGAGCTGGAATCTGATTTTTAAGAGGCCAGTGGCTGAGTTACCCGCCTGGTATAAAAAAACTCTGGTTTATCCAGAGTTTTTTTTCGTCTGGATATAACCAGACGTGAACAGCCCGTGCGCTGTTCCTGCTGTCCTTCATTCATCTATGGGTTATCAGGGGGGCACCCTCGCGTAGTGTAAGTGCTGAATTAATCCGGGTTTCCCTCGTATCCAAAAATTGTTCGTGAAATTTGTCCGAGAACCGTTTAGAATGCACGGTTCGCCTGACAGGCAGAGATTTTTTATCTGCTTGAGAAAGCTTTTGATTTATAAGGTTTTTTGTATAGACAATTAAGAGATAGAAAAACAGTGGAATTAACCGGTGCAGAAATAATTATCGAATGCCTGAAAGCAGAAGACGTTGACTATGTCTTTGGTTACCCCGGTGGTGCCGTATTGCATATCTATGATGCTTTCTATAAGCAGGATGATGTACAGCATATTCTGGTGCGTCATGAGCAGGGCGCAACCCATGCGGCTGATGGTTATGCCAGAGCGACCGGAAAAGCGGGTGTGGTGCTGGTGACATCCGGTCCCGGTGCGACCAATGCTGTAACGGGTATCGCCACCGCTTATATGGACTCGATACCGATGGTAGTGATAACTGGTCAGGTGCCCAAGCATCTTATCGGTAATGATGCATTTCAGGAAGTTGATTCTGTCGGTATCACACGACCTGTAGTCAAGCATAATTTTCTCATCAAAGATGTGAAAGACATTGCCGATACGTTCAAAAAAGCTTTCTATGTTGCGACTACGGGTCGCCCGGGTCCGGTGGTTATCGATATACCCAAAGACATCACGGCGGAGACGCTGGATTTTGTATACCCGTCTGAGATAGATATGCGTTCTTATAACCCGACAGTAAAGGGACATAGTCGTCAGATCAAGCGGGCAATCGAACTCATACAGCGCGCTGAGCGACCTATGGTCTACACCGGCGGGGGTGTCATCCTGGGCAATGGTTCTGAGCAGCTACGTACGTTTGTCCGTAAGCTGGGTTATCCTATAACACAGACCCTGATGGGACTGGGTGCCTTTCCGGCGAGTGATCCATTATCGCTGGGTATGCTGGGCATGTACGGTACCTATGAAGCCAATATGGGCATGCACCACTGTGATACTCTGATAGCGATTGGTGCCCGCTTCGATGACAGGGTAACCGGTGCGCTGGAAAAATTTTGCCCGGAGGCAAAAATCATTCACATCGATGTTGATCCGGCATCCATTTCCAAAAATGTAAAAGTCGATGTGCCTATCGTGGGAGAAGTGACGCAGGTATTAGACGCGATCAATGCACAACTCGAACAAAGTGCCGAGGGTCATAACAAAGCGGCGATCAAAAAATGGTGGGCGCAGATCGATGAGTGGCGAGCACAGGACTGCCTTAAATATGACCGCGATAGCGGCACTATCAAACCACAATTTGTGGTCGAAGAATTGTTCAAGGTAACACGGGGTGATGCTTTTGTTACTTCCGATGTCGGTCAGCATCAGATGTTCGCCGCCCAATATTATGGTTTTGACAAGCCACGTCGCTGGATTAATTCAGGTGGGCTTGGCACCATGGGATTTGGCCTGCCTGCGGCCATGGGCGTGAAGCTGGCTTTTCCTGATGAGGAGGTCGCCTGCATTACCGGTGAGTCCAGTATTCAGATGTGCCTACAGGAACTATCGACCTGTAAGCAATATGCTTTGCCAGTAAAAATCATTAATCTGAATAATGGTTACATGGGCATGGTGAGGCAATGGCAGGAGTTTTTCTATGAGAAACGTTATGCCATGTCTTATTTCGATGCGTTACCTGATTTTGTCGCACTGGCAGAAGGATACGGGCACGTCGGTATCAAGGTTGAAAAGCCGGAAGATGTGCGCCCGGCACTGGAAGAAGCCTTCAAACAGAAAGACCGCCTGGTATTCCTCGATTTTATTACGGATCGAGAAGAAAATGTCTATCCGATGATCCCATCGGGTGCCGGCCTGAATGAAATGATACTGGTTTAGTCGTCATGGTATATGAAGAAGATAACAGTGAAACGATAGAGATGAGACACATCATATCTATCCTGTTGGAGAATGAAGCAGGTGCGTTGTCACGTGTCGCAGGCCTGTTTTCTGCACGTGCTTATAATATTGAATCGTTGACCGTCGCGCCGACAGATGATCCATCACTGTCACGCATGACGGTGGTGACGACGGGTACCGATGAGATCGTCGAGCAGGTTTGCAAGCAGCTGAACAAGTTGATCGATGTGGTAAAGGTGGTCAACCTGACCGATGATGTGCATGTCGAGCGCGAGTTAATCCTCATCAAGGTTAGAGCTGAGAATGAAGAGCGCGATGAGGTGAAGCGTATCGTTGATATTTTCCACGGTCATGTTATCGATATGACAGACACGACTTACACCATCGAAGTGACGGGTGACAGTGAAAAGATTGATGCCATACTGAAAGCACTGGAGCAGATCACCATGCTGGAAGTTGTGCGTTCAGGTCAGCTGGGCATGGGCCGCGGTGCAAAAGGTTTTGTCTGATTTCTGAAACAGATGCTACCGCTGGTGCGAATCTACGGTAACGATATAAAAATTTTAAATTAAAACATTTACGGATTAAGTAACAATGAATATTTATTACGATAAAGATTGCGATCTTTCTATCATCCAGAGCAAAAAAGTATGCATCATCGGTTATGGTTCTCAGGGCCATGCACATGCTAATAACCTGCAGGATTCAGGTGTCGATGTCTGTGTCGGTTTACGTGCAGGCTCATCTTCGGCAGCAAAGGCAGAAGGAGCGGGTGTCGCAGTCAAGTCGATTGAAGATGGTGTTGCCTGGGCTGATGTTGTCATGGTGTTAGCGCCCGATGAAAATCAGGCTGCTATCTATAAGGATCAGATCGAGCCGAATATCAAACAGGGTGCAACCATGGCCTTCGCTCATGGTTTCAATATCCACTTCGAAGCAATAACACCACGTGCGGATCTGGATGTGATCATGATCGCTCCGAAAGCACCGGGTCATACGGTTCGTAGTGAGTTTGTTAACGGTGGAGGCATCCCTGATCTGATCGCGGTAAAACAGGATTCGACAGGTACAGCAAAAGCTATCGCTCTCTCTTATGCATCTGCCATCGGCGGCGGTCGAACGGCGATCATCGAAACCACTTTCCGTGAAGAGACTGAAACCGATCTGTTCGGTGAGCAGGCGGTACTCTGTGGCGGTACCACCGCACTGGTACAGGCAGGTTTTGAAACGCTGGTGGAAGCAGGTTATGCTCCAGAGATGGCTTATTTTGAATGTCTGCACGAGCTGAAGCTGATCGTCGATCTGATGTATCAGGGTGGAATCGCTGATATGCGTTACTCTATCTCTAATACGGCGGAATACGGTGATGTGACGCGTGGCCCTCGTATCGTTAATGACAATACTAAAGCCGAAATGAAAAAGATTCTGGCAGAGATTCAAAGTGGCCAGTTCGCCAAAGAGTTTATCGACGAGATGCATTCTGGTGCGAAGAACCTCGAAGCATTACGTAAAAAAGGCCGTGAGCATCAGATCGAAGAAGTCGGTGCAAAACTGCGCTCCATGATGCCATGGATCAAAGCTAACAAGATTGTCGATAAGAGCAAAAATTGATATCGACGTATTTTGTTCGATAAAAAAAGGGCTGGTTAGCCCTTTTTTTATGCCATAAAGCGTATTGATTTAAACTTGAACTGACAATGAGAGTACGAAATTAAAGGGCCGCTTATGGACGATAGCGGGTTTTTGCTTAAAAAGGTTCTGAATAATGCGGGTGCCTCTGTGGTTAAATGTTTTTTAGATTAGACGATACAGCAGGA
>DROB01000274.1 GCA_011321985.1 Gammaproteobacteria bacterium
AGGAAGATTTATACCTTTATTATCTTTTAACACACCGCCGTAGATCACCTTGCATATTACGGTCTTTGCTTTTACTGCTTCGACACGGCACTCTAGATTACCATCATCGAATAAAATTCTGTCCCCTTTCTTTACATCATCACATAATTTTTTATATTGTGAAGCTATCACTCCATCATGTCCCATGGACTCGTTACAGCTGATTATTACGCTGGCATTTTTCTTTAATACGATACCGCCATTTTCAAACTTTCCTGTGCGTATCTTTGGCCCACTTAAATCTACCAATATCGCAACGTGAATATCCATTCTCTTTGAACAGGAACGAATTAATTTGAACACTCGTTCATGAGCGGCATGATCACCGTGCGACATATTTAAGCGAAAGACATTTACACCTGCTTTTATTAATTCTTCAATCTTTTTTGAAGAGTCTATGGCTGGCCCTACCGTGGCTATGATTTTTGTACGACGCCAACGTAATGCTGTTTTTTTAGATTTCACCGTTCTGTCCAGATATTATTTTTTACCGTTAGAGTAAGGACCATATTTGCTCTCTTATCGATGTTCACTATACAAGGTCTACCGATGAATATTTATCTAAAATATCATTATTTTATTACTTGACACAATTCTCCTCCAGAACGGATTCATTCATGATTACTACTTTTATCTCTTCCGGCCTCAATATATTCTACCCTTTGGTTTTACTGTCTACGTTTTGTTACAAAAAGATTAATCTTGCTTCTAACCCTGCTTAACATTATAGATATCAATCAGTTATGAACGGCATAAATATTTTAAATACCATGGCTTGCTCATCTAAAGCTTGACATTTAAATTCATCAGAGACCTAATGTCATTGACTGTGCCTGGCATTTTGTATCGCTTAAACGTTATTTCGCTAGTTTATCGAGTAACACACAAATATCTGTTGCCGCCATATCAAACTTAAATGAACTTTAACCACATAGTATTACCTAAATTTTTGATTCCTTTTAACCGATTGGCCGGAGAGTAAAGATGAAAAGACATTATTTTGTAAGTGATGACCTTGATGATCTTGATCGTATCGAAGTAGAGCTGGAACGAAGAGGCATAAAAAAACCACAGATACACGTACTGAGTAAGGATGATACTGCCGTAGCAGCACATGAGCATCTACACAGCATTGAATCCGTGTTAAAGCAGGATGTCGTTCATGGCACTATCATCGGTGCCATGTTTGGATTGCTTGCCGCAGCCGCAGTAATCGCGGTCGGTTATCTTACAACGCTTCCCGAAACTTTCACCTGGATGCCCTTTTATTTTCTCGCTATAGTCATGTTCGGGTTCATTACCTGGAGCGGTGGATTCTATGGTATCCAGACACCTCATAAAGATTTTCGCCGATTCCAGAAAGATCTCGATAATGGCAAGCACATCTTCATTGTGGACGTGGACCCTTCACAGGAAGAGGCCATCGAACAGCTAGGTACCCGGCATCCTGGTTTATTGGATGCGGGCACAGGCACTGCGACACCCCGCTGGGTCGTGATGGGACAACAGGGCGTTAAGGACTTTACCTCCACAACGTTCCCATAGGCCATAAGTGACCCATTAAAATATAAAACCTTCACTGACCGTACAGGAGCTAACTATGAACATGACAATTGAATCTTTCCCTGATGCACCCGATAGCTGGGACCTGAATACCGCAAAGGAGACAGCCAGAGCTGCTGGCGTAAAATTAAATGATGACCACTGGGATCTAATCAGGGCATTACAGGAATATTATCGCAAGGTTGAATTTCCACATATGCGACAGATAAAGGATGCGTTGGAGGAAAAATTTCATTCTCGAGGCGGCATGAGATACCTCTATCAGATCATTCCCGGTGGTCCCGTTGCTGAAGGCTGTCGACTGGCCGGACTCAATGTTCCCGCGGGAGCGGTCGATAAATCTTTTGGTAGTGTGGCGTAGAGAGTTTGTGACCCGGGGTCAAAAGGCTTTTTACTGACACAGAGAGCACAGCGATGCCTTTACAGGGCTTGCCGTGCTCTCTTTTTTAATGTGCCTGCACACTGCCTCAGAAGCGAACCCCTAAGATTCCACCGATGCTGTTACCACTAACCGTCACACCAAAAGCTTTGTAATCGATGTTGGTATATTTGATACCCACATATCCACCATTCGATAATGCATATTCACCGGTTAAGACAAAACCCAGTGCATCATCAAAATTCACATCTGCACTAGAAGCAACGCCACTACCACTTAAGGTAGGATCCAGGTG
>DROB01000275.1 GCA_011321985.1 Gammaproteobacteria bacterium
GCGCAACAGTTACCGTTTATCCACACCGGTGTTCCATTTTTTGCATGACGAGGGTAACCATCACCATAACCTGCCGCAACAATACCGACCACCCGATTCCTGGCAGCCGTATAGGTACAGCCGTAACCGATGGACTCGCCGGCTTTGAGCTCTTTGATGTCTATCAGCATCGAATCAAATTGCATCACGGCCCGCAGACCGAGCTCTGCAGCCGAAACATCGACAAAGGGGGACGAGCCATAGAGCATGATGCCGGGACGAACCACTTCGAAGTGACTGTTTTTCATCCGCATGATAGCGGCAGAGTTAGCCATACTGCAATCAACATCTATATCATTCGTTACTTTAAGTATATTCTCTAACTGAATGTTATTTAATTGATTATCGGTCTTTTCCGCATTGGCAAAATGGCTCATCACCACCACTTTGTTTACACTTTTGCTGTTTTGACATAGCCCAAAAATTTCATCGATATTCTCGCAGGGCAGGCCCAGACGATGCATACCTGTGTCCACTTTTAACCAGACATCAATGGCTGAAACCAGGGTTTGTGATAGCAGGATGAGTAGTTGTTCGGGCTGATGGATAACCGTGGATAAAGCCAGTTCAGAAAATCGCGCCAGCTCAGCTGCATCACGAAAACCATGCAGGACAACAATCGGCTTAGTGCAACCATCGGCACGCAATGCATAAGCTTCTTCAGGCATGGCGACAGCCAGTAAATCTGCATCAACCAGCTGCCTGGCAACCTCCAGCATACCATGACCGTAGGCATTGGCTTTTATCACTGCCATCACCTGACAACCCGGGGCGAACTCACGAACCTTTTTCAGGTTATTGGACAGGGCAGCCAGTTTGATGGTGATGCTGGCACGTCGCCAGTTACCTGACGCGCTACAGGACGAGGACTGACTCATTCAAAACCATCATCACTGTACATTTCAGGAATGTAATTCTCAAATTTGGTGTATTTTCCAAGGAAGGTAAGCAGTGATTTACCGATAGGACCGTTTCGTTGTTTCGCGATGATGATCTCGGCAACGCCTTTTTGTGGGCTGTCTTCGTTATACACCTCATCACGGTAGATAAACACGATCAGGTCCGCATCCTGCTCGATCGCACCTGATTCACGCAGGTCGGACATCACCGGACGCTTATCCGGACGTTGCTCGAGGCTACGATTTAACTGCGATAATGCGATCACTGGTACCTTCAGTTCTTTAGCCATGGCTTTCAGGCTGCGTGATATCTCGGAGATCTCTGTCGCCCTGTTTTCACTGCCACCATGTATCTGCATCAACTGCAGATAATCGATCACGATCAGACCCAGACCATGCTGGCGTTTCAGGCGGCGTGCCCTCGCCCTGATCTCATTGGGTGACAGGGCCGGTGTATCATCGATGAAAATTTTAGCTTCAGACAGGATATGGATCGCCGAGGTAATCCGCGCCCAGTCTTCGTCGGTAAGATTACCGGTGCGGATATGATGCTGATCCACCCGACCCAGAGAAGAGATCATACGCATCGCCAATGAGTCACCTGGCATCTCCATACTGAACACCGCGACCGGTAGCTTGTCACCGATGGCGGCATTTTCTGCAACATTCATCGCGAAGGTGGTCTTGCCCATCGAAGGTCGACCCGCAACGATGACCAGGTCCGCTTCCTGAAGACCGGTCGTCATCTCATCGAATTTATCAAAGCCGGTGGAAACCCCGGTAATACCGCCATCACTGTTAAACAGGTGGTCGATCTTGTCCACGGTTTTTGATAACAGGGCTTTCATATCCTGGAAACCACCTTCACCACGCGCACCCTGCTCGGCTATCTGGAAAACCTTTTTCTCCGCATCATCCAGTAGCTCTTTACTGTCTCGCCCTTCCGGCACATAACCACTGCCACTGATATCGGTACCCACCGCGATAAGCTGGCGCAATACCGACTTTTCACGCACGATATTGGCATAAGCCACGATATTTGCCGCACTGGGTGTATCCTTCGCCAGACGGCCCAGATACAGCAACCCTCCTGCCTGTTCGAGCTGGTCATTTTTTTCCAGACATTGCGATAAGGTGACTGCATCGAACGGCTCGTTTCGCGATTCCAGCTCACGGATGGCGGCAAATAACAGGCGATGATCAAAACGGTAAAAGTCTTCATCCACCAGTTTATCGGCGATATTCTCCCAGGCACGGTTATCCAGCAACAGGCCACCGATAACGGCCTGTTCGGCTTCGATTGAATGCGGTGGTACGCGTAGGCTACCCGTATACCCTTCGGACATGGCTTCTTGTGCTGGGAATGGTGCGGTTTCTGACATGGATTGGCTCGTTATTTTTGTCTTTGATTATAAGGTATTTAACGCTGTGCCGGGACAAATTTTATTATTGTGTTTGCGTGTTTTTCAGGGTTTTATATATCAGGTATTTAGGGGATGTTTCTTATTTTTTACTTGTTCTCTTGTATGGTTTTTTTCTTTCTCTTTCTTTTCTTGATATTTACTTCTTCTTTTGTTTAGGCATTGTGGGTCTCGCCCCACTGGCGAGTTACTCTTTTTCTACAGCAAAAAAGAGTAACCAGAAAATGCCGCCACTACGGCTGGCGCCCCGCATAAAGACGCGGGGTTCCCATTTATACGGCAGGGGAATCATGCTGTGAAATAACTCGCAGAAGGCGCTCAGACAGATTTTACAGACGGCCCATGATCCCCCTGCCGTATCAATGGCTTGCCTGAGGTGGACAAGGTCAAAAGCGGGGTTTTAGTTGGGCTGAGGGTTTTCATTCTGCTGATTATAGTGCAGAGTTTTTGTACCTGACCTGGTTTTGTTTGTGTTGTTGTTCTTATTTTTTTGTTTCTAGTTTTTTTCTTTTGATTTACCCCTCCACCTCAGCAAGCCATTGAAGGACGGGATTTGTCATGGGCCGTCTGTGGAATCTGTCTGAGCGTCTTCTGCGAGTTATTCCACAGCATGATAAACCCCGTCCTTCGATGGGCACCCCTGTGCCTTCTACAGGGGCGCAGCTGACGTGGCGGCATTCTTTTGGTGACTTTTCTGTTGCTGCAGACAGAAAAGTCACTCGCCAGTGGGGCGAGACCCACAATGCCTGAATAAAAGAAGAAGTAAATAGAATAAAAAGAAAGAAAGAAAAAAGGCCCGCAACTGCGGGCCCTCTCAGATGAAACAACAACGTAATAAAAAACTACGCCTCTTCTTCACCAATAATAATAACCTTAGCCGTCGCATTCACTTCCGCATGAAGATGAAGCACAATCTCATACTCACCCGCCTGACGTACAGGACCATCTGGAAGACGAACTTCACGCTTCTCAACTTCGACACCCGCCTCAGTCAGTGCTGAAGCAATATCGACATTACCGATCGAACCGAACAATTTACCTTCGGTTCCTGATTTAGCGGTGATCTCGACACTCAGTGCTTCGATCTGATCACGGCGTTTCTCAGCTACCGTCAATGCATCCGCAGCCATCTTTTCAAATTCTGCACGACGCTCTTCGATCTCTGCCTTGTTTGCATCGGTTGCGACTTTTGCTTTACCCTGAGGTAATAAAAAGTTGCGCGCAAAACCGGCTTTTACATTTACCAGATCACCGATACCACCTAGACGATCAATTTTTTCAAATAAGATGACTTCCATCTTTCTAACCTCAATTTTAAATTCTTAGATTATAAATTCCTGGATAATAAATTCTTAAAATAACAGTTCTAAACAGACTTCGCTATACGCTGACGTACATCCAGCCAGGGATCAGCGAAACTTGCCAAAATCAGTAACACCACCAGATGCGGCATAAAAAACATGATCAGGTAAATAACCATCAACCATGCTGTATGTACCTGTCGTATCCTTATGACTGCATGCAGCAACGATAGTGCCTGCATCGCATACAGTACAGAGACGACACTCGCCAGTGCTACGGTAAACACGTTACCAACCAACGCCGCGATCAATATGATAGTCATCGCGACCAGGGCCGAAATCTTTCCCAGATTCAGGCTCTGAAATTCTTTAGCAAACCCGCCCGGATTATAATAAACCGCTTGCCACCACCGACCCAGAAGCAGGCTTACCACGGCACCGAACATGATGCTACTGACGAACAGGCCAGGCAAAAATTTAATCACCCAATCCTCGGTCTGTTTCAGATCGGCCAGGCTGAAGTCATTAGACTGCTGCGCGAGCTGCGTCACCATCTGGTCTAATGGCTCACGCCAGAATTCCCCAAAATTCGGGAACATCATATACAGCAAAATAACTGCCAGTAAACTTACCATCGCCAGTATCTGCAGGCTAAATGCCAGTGATACGGTCTGCCTTAGTATCGTCGCACTCATCCAGGCAGGTAACCAGGCCAACAATACGAACATGGCGGCTATCTGTGGTGTCGCAAAAATCAAAAAAGCAAACATGGCAGCACCTAATGATGCTATCGCCATGGTAAACAGGCCACTCTTTGGATCATGCACCAGAGTGATCAATACGATCGCCGCAGCACTGATCCATGCCGCTGGCGGCAGGATCAACCCTAAAACCGCCATCGTCGCAGCCACCAGTGCGGCCTGACTCTGTCCTTTTAATATGAACCTTGCCAGAAATAACACTTACATACCCTTCATATAAAAGTGCTGCTCCAACAGTTACCTGCTCAAAATCGAACCGGTAATGCTATAAATCTTGCTCGGTTTACTTGTGGCTATCCGTGTAAGGGATAAGTGCCAGGTAACGCGCCACCTTAACGGCTTTTGTTAATTTACGCTGATATTTTGCTTTTGTACCGGTAATACGTGCGGGTACGATCTTGCCGCTTTCAGAGACAAAAGATTTCAGTAACTCAAGATCTTTATAATCTACGTCAGTGATACCTTCTGCAGTAAAACGACAATAACGTTTACGTCTAAAATTCGCTGCCATTTTCTTCTCCTACTCTGCAGGTGCTGCATCAGCAGCATCAGGATTATCATCGGTTGCCGGGCTTGCTTCTTTTGCCTGTTCAGCCGCTTCTTTGGCTCTCGCTTCCTGTGCGGCGATCGCACGCTCTTTGGAAGCACGTTCGGCAGCAGATTTTTTCTCTGCGGCATCTTCGTCATTCTTAGCTTTGGCAAGCGCAGACATATCCGTTACTGCTTCATCTCGTTTCAGGATAAGGCTACGGATAACGGCATCATTAAATCTAAATGCGGTTTCTATCTCATCACGCACAGCCTGATCACATTCGACATTCAACAGGACGTAATGAGCTTTATGAATTTTGTTTATCGGGTAAGCCAGCTGACGACGACCCCAGTCTTCTAAACGGTGTACTTTACCGCCATTGGATTCGACCGTTGCTTTATAACGGTCGATCATTGCAGGTACCTGTTCGCTCTGGTCTGGATGCACCAGAAAGACGATTTCGTAGTGACGCATAGTGTTCCTCTCGGTTAAAGCCCCCCATCCCATAACAGTGTTATCCGGCGGTGGAGCAAGGGATATTCAAATTGTAGGGCGCGAACTATACAGGAAAAACGATAAAAAGTGAATACCTTAGAAAAATCCGTGGTTTAGTGCTTATGTGGGTCTGGGTCGCTTTTCGGCCATAAGCAATGGGATGGACTCCTCCTCACCTATCGGCATCGATGTGCCAAACTGAGTTTGAGTATTCAGTTAACGATAAAGAGGAGCCCGAGATGAAGATTAAACGAATTGGTGTTGATTTGGCAAAA
>DROB01000276.1 GCA_011321985.1 Gammaproteobacteria bacterium
GCGGGATCTGAAAATTCGGGTCCTGCTGATAAGCCCGGGTCTCGCCTTCGAAAGAAACGAAAGGCAGTAAAAGATCATTAACAACATCAGCGACAGGTGCTGCCGAGCCTGCGAGAGAAGTCGTCCCCTGAAATTTATCACGATGTTGAAACAGGGTTGCCGCGATCTTAGTACCAACACCGGCACTACCATCGATATCCAGTGAACCCTTGAAACTCTGTAATAAACTCTCACGATGAGAGCGTGTGCCATTGAGCCTTTTCATTAACGTACGATAGACTGTCATCTGTCCGGTATCGAGCATAAACTGCATGGCTCGACCGCCTGCACCATTATCATCCAGGTGTGGATTATTATTATTGGGTGTTCCACGCCAGAAGCCATTTTTAGTGATAAATCCGTTAGCAGCTGTTCCATCTGTATCATTTGTCAGTATCCGGTTACCGAATGCAGCAGCATAGGAGTTTTGCGAATTAGCATCGATACCATCGATACCCGCCATATTGGTAAGGTTACCTGAAAGTTCAGAAGGCCCACCATACAAGTGAATATTGATTACCTGCGGCATAATGGCAGGTGCAATAACATTCGCAGCAGAATAATCAACAGCAGCACTGGCTGTCTTATACATCGACAGTGGATTTATCGAAGATGGTAACAACGCAGAACCACCTAACGCCGCAATACTCTTAAGAAAGTTTCTTTTATTCATGTTCATTCCTGGTGATGGTTGCCTTAATTTATCGCTCTGAAATAATAGAATTCAGGCAATCTGGAAATATAATCAAAAGTGATCTCAGCAATATTATTATGACGATTATTGCTGGTACTGGGTCTTATTACTTTGTTCCCATTGACATCATCTTCCAGCAAGCTCAGATTATCAAAAATCGTGATCAACGCCTCTACTTCCGCGACGCTGGCTTTGCGTTGCATCGTATTCAGAAACAGGAAGTGGATATAATCAGTCAGGTTTAGCTGTGCGACGACATCACGTAGATTCTCGTCGGCATCATCACCATCACCTTTATAGATAAGCCCCGGCATATCAAGTTGACTGCCATCGTAACTCCTTTCATTCAGCAGTAATTGTTCACGCACACCTTTGTGATAGTTAGCAAAGCTCAGTGCATCAAGCGGTACATCCGGGAGACGACCGATCTTCAGCGACATCGACTGCCATCCTTTATTACCTAAAAACAGGATGTTCCCGCCATCGCTGCCATCCCCTCTGGGGTTTTCTGAGCCTGAAGCCATAAATTCGAAGATACGTTCATCAACCGAGCTGTTTGTTGCAGCTGGATTCCACTTCAATGTATCCAGAAGTGGCATAAAGCTCTCTTCGAAGGACCGTGGTCTCTCCGTATTCAGCAGATATTCTCTGGAAAAAAGCATCGCATTAAAGATATCTTCATACGTCTGAACACCACTGGATTGAATGGATTCGATCAGTGCGACCCTGTCATCACGTGAGCGTCCAGAGAAAAGATAATTAACCAGCACCTCTATCGCGCGTGGGATAATGAGTGGATGACCGGAAATCACATCATACAGATCGTTGCATGTCGTGATGAAAGAGTTACCCAGGATGAGTTGCGGTTCGGTATTGGGGATACCGGTGCTACTGATGATGTAACCCGAGTCTTCATTCGTCAGAAAAAAGTCTTTACAGGCAATTCCGCCTTTCACTGAATCTTCTTCCGTTTCAAACAGGCCGAGGTAGAGTTCATAAGCTTCTAAGGCATGATTTTCAGCAGAACGGGAAACACGCC
>DROB01000277.1 GCA_011321985.1 Gammaproteobacteria bacterium
CATCACCAATCTGGCTGAATGGTGATGACTGACTAAATCGACCCTCGACACTCTGCACCTGATCTCGAAGCCCCTGCATCTCATCCTGTACCGCAGCGTTCATCGATTCGATTTTATCATCAAGTGCTACCAGACTATTATTCGTCGCTTCTGCAGAACTGACCTGTACCTGTTGCAGATTAGAAAATTCCTGATCGACGACATCACTGCGCTCTGCATATCTTGCATCGTTAGCTACAAACTGGTCCTGTTGCGAAAAATAGATAACCGCAGTAGCGACGAGCAACAACAAAAAAGCTGCCGTGACCATATTGAAATGTCTGCCCTCACGGTCAGTCAATGCAGCAAGCCTTTCCGAAACCTCTGAACTTGCTTTCTGCAAACCACCGATCAGGAAACCATGATTACTGGTCAATGTTTCCAGTTCTGCTGTTCGCTCTTTTAATGCATTGATACCGTGAGCTAACGCATTTGAGCTAGAAGCCAGCTCTTCAACAGATGAATCCAGGCGTTGACTGGTCACCGTTAATTCAGCTGAGGAAATCTCCAGCGTCGTCGCACGTCGGATAATCGCTTCATCGACCGACTGTAGTTTCAAAATTTTAGCTTTATTACTATCGACCCGACTCTCTATCGACCTTGTTTTATCTTCTGTCGCTCTCGACAGATTTTCGATCTCGGCAACAATCTGTTTTTCGATGTGCAAGATACTTTCCGTGGTACCATGGATCTTCTGTTCGAGCAGGCTATTGGTCAGTTTAGAGGTTTCAACTAACTGGCTCACCCGGGATGCCACCTGCTGATTCTTTTGCGTAAACTCGTGTGATTGAGCGAGGGTAGACTGCTCGAGATGTTTGATACCTGATGCTGACTGTTCTGCGACCGCACTGACATCACCATTTAACTTTCGTATATCGATGTCAATTCTCGAAGAGATCTCCAGCAATGACTTGTATGCATTGTCTATCTCGCCTAATCGTTTATATGTTTCAGATACTTTTGCAGTCAGGTCCGTATCTGTATCACCCAGGCGATCCAGACCTTCTTCGACACTGCTGTTTATCGCACCCAACTCTGTCCGCAGATGGGCAAGATCTGTATCTAACGAGGTGATTTTTGTATTGATATCGTTACCTGGTGTAACGGTGTTATTTTCATCAAATTTTATTAAATTTGATCGCTCGCTTCTGGCTATCGCTTCATTAACCTTGTCTGACGACTCCACCTGTTTGTTTTTCGCACTCATTATTATCTCCAAATCGTAAATAACGCGAGCAAAAAAGATGCAGCAACCCGCAAGTAAACAACCAGTATATCATATTAGAGTTATCTAATATAGTGTTTTTACGGGCCGTCCGTCATTTCTACAGATCGAGTAATAATTTAAGCGGCACACGCATACCCGCTATCTTGCACGCCTGTTGACCATAACCATAAGGAAACATGTCATAGATATACCGCCTGGTCGCTTTTTCCTTGCCATATTTTTTCCTCAGAGCCTGCAAGAGTCTGCGGTGCTCCGGAATACACTGGTTGACATCAAAATGGTCCCTGACGAACATCACCACCTCCCATACGTCATCCGTCATCTCTATCCCTTCTTTATTCGCGATCGCCTGAGCGACATCTCTGTCCCAGTCTGAAGGCTCTAGCAGATAACCTTCGTGGTCTATCCGAATACTGTTTTCGTTTACTTCAAGCACACTGTTTAACATTATTATCTCCAAATCCGGCCAACCAACGATTGATGAAGCCCGCCACTTCTTCTGGTGCGTTGATGTTTAATAATGGCAACATACCCGTATCCAGCTGTACATCAGAGGCGACAGCGATCACTGATGCATCTTCTGGAAAAATTAATTTTTTACCTATAGATGGTCGATGTAGTTCGATCTTCTCAAACGGTTCATGTTTGAAACCTTCGACCATCACCAGATCGATATCATCCAGATCGAGCTCATCGATCAATTTACCTAATGACGGTTCGACCACTTCTTCGTACTCTCTGATCAATGCACTGCGTTTGTCCGAGACCAGCAGCACCTGTGAAGCACCGGCTTTTCTGAGTTCAAAACTATCCTTGCCCGGTTTATCTATCTCAAAATCATGATGTGTCTGCTTTATCAATACGACACGCAAGCCCTGCAACCTCATCAGAGGTAAAAGTTTGACCAGCAATGATGTTTTTCCTGTACCGGAGTAAGCAGCAAAACCCAGCACCGGTTTCACAAAATGCATGCCTGCGCCACCTGTTTTTTTTGATTCATATTTTTCCATGAGATATTTTTTCCCTGAGTAGTCCGAAGGTAATGAACAATAGTTAACCCGTGAAGATACTGCGCAGCTGTGCAAATTTTTGCTTCATCGTCGTGGTCTTTATGGTCTCGAGTAACTCGCTGACATTAAAAGCATGATGTGTTTCATACACCACACCTAGCTGCTGCATATCGGCCAGCCCCACTTCTCTGGCATGCTCGACAAAATCAGCATTCTTCCAGAAGAAAGCACCCGGCATCGTCGTCGGAATAACCACAACATAAAATAATGCTCGACCAAGGATATTACTGATGAGCGTGATGATACTTAACAGGCTGTATGCGAATACCGTATGATACTCGCCGAGCAACATATAGACAGCCAGTG
Source organism: Gammaproteobacteria bacterium (assembly GCA_011321985.1). Taxonomy (GTDB): domain Bacteria; phylum Pseudomonadota; class Gammaproteobacteria; order SZUA-229; family SZUA-229. The sequence continues at coordinate 2,644 of DROB01000277.1, forward strand.
ACAGAGCCAGTATCAATAGCCCGTTACGCAACCAGTACACGTTACCATATCGGGTCGCCTGAAGATAAAACGATGCAGCTCCTTCACTACTGCTCGATTTCAGACTTTTCGCATGCCCGACCAGTCCTGCCAGTTCAAGTGTTAATCCGAGACTGACCATGACTAGCACAACAGCGCCCAGGCCAGTCGTCATCGCAGAGAACACCAGGGCGATCATCACTAATAACAGTGGTCCAAGTATTAATGCCGTCGCAGAAAAACTTGCTGCGGTATACCAGTGATTCCAGAATGGACGTGCTTCGATACGGTATAACCTGTACATGAAATAACCACCGAATACTGCACCCATCACACCGATACCTGCGAATATCATCTGCAACAGCTGCACATAATCGTTTTCAAACAGTGCAAGAAAACTGTAACCCAGTAACCCGGTATAAAAAGCAGAAACCCCGGCGATCTCACGGCTGACAGGTGAATGCCTCAGGTTGTAAAATCCACGATAGAAACGATGTGGTTTACCCAGGTGCATATTCAATTTAAACAATCCGAAACTCATGAGCAGGACCATCACCAGAAGACCTGGCAGCAGAGCCCCGCTAGTCTGAAATTGCATGACTGGCTCAAACCAGTAGCCGGAAAGCAATATCAAAAAAGCCGCCATAACAGTCTGCGCACTCAGAGTAAAAGCGATATGAGCATTCTCGTGTGAGCCCAATAACCGGGACCAGTTCCACTCACGCCTGGCGCCTTTTTTTGTATCTAGCACAGGTTTAAAGTTTTCAGAGTTTTCTTCACGGTGGTATTTCACCGGATTCTGATCGACACGACTCATATCACGTTGTGTCGTACGCG
>DROB01000278.1 GCA_011321985.1 Gammaproteobacteria bacterium
AGAGATTATCAGATGGTCAGTCACTGGAGCAAAGTACAGGCGATGATGTCATAGATGAAGGGACAATAATTGCTGACAAGGAAGCGCCTGATATATCGCCAGACAGTGACTCACACGATGCAGAGTTAAGTCTCCAGGAGATACAGGATGTTGATATCAGGGAGCCGGTTGATCCAGATGAAAAGAAAGATACCCCATCGCCCGAGTTAACACTCGATAGTCTGGACTCACAGGGAACCGTCGAGATACACGAGCGGCGTGATGAGAGAGAGCACAGAAAGTTAACAGTGTCAAATGATGCATTATCGATGCTGATCCATAAAACCAATCATGATGTAAAAAAGAGCAGAAGAATCCAGGTTGCCAGTATCATGATGGCTGGCTTACTGGTGCTGATATCAGGTGCTGTCTATTATTATATAGATATGCAGACGGAGATGAAATCACTGGAACAAAAACACAGGATCGCGATGCAGGCGATGCACTCAAAGATGAACCGTGAGCACTTGCCGAGTAATCCAAAGGTCATCCATAACCTGGTGGCCAGTGTCGAGCGGGAGAAAGAAATAAAGCTGGATAGAGAGCAAGCCGCAGGAAACAGGAGTTCAGAAAAGGTAAGAGCCAAGGATAAAGCAAAGCCTGATGGCTTACGCAGTCAGGGCCAGTATGTTCCGGGGTTATCGATACAGCGAACAAATAAATCAGATCCTGTCGGCGAACAACTTGATGCGGCCTGGTTGTTATATGAGAAAGGTCAGTACAGTGAAGCCGAAAAATTATATGAAAAGGTTATTTCCCAGGAAAAAAATAATCGGGATGCATTATTGGGCCTGGGTGCGATAGCTGTCCTGGAAAAAGATAATACTCGGGCAGGGAAAATCTATAACAAATTGCTGGAGCAGGATCCCCGCGATCCTGTTGCTACGGCAGCGATCGCAAACTTGCGAAATGATCCTGCATCATTGAAATCAGATGAGGATTATTTGTTATCTATGCTCGAAAAAAATTCTTCGGCGCCACATCTCAATTTTTCACTGGGCAATATATATGCACAACAAAACAAATGGGCTTCGGCGCAGCAGTATTATTTCAATGCATGGCAGCAAGACAGTGACAATGCAGATTATATTTTCAATCTTGCTGTGAGCCTGGATCAACTGAACAAAAAAGAACAGGCACTAAGATTTTACAAAGACGGCTTGTCGAAAGCGAAAAACAGACAGGTAAGTTTCTCACGAGAAATGGTACAGCAACGAATCCACGATTTGTCCGGGTTATAGAACGAATGAACGCACCATCAGTCATCGATGTGAAAAAGAAACTTGGACAGCAGTTGCTGGACAAGGGGCTGATATCGATAGATCAATTAGATATCGCTCTGACCGAACAGAAGAAAAATGGCCGTCTGCTGGGTGAGGTGCTGGTCGGCCTGGGCTTCGTTTCCGAATCGGTAATGCGTGATGCGATCAGTCAGGTACTGGGCATCGCCAGCGTTGATCTGGCGAGTGTGGTTCCGGATAAAGCGGCGCTGGACCTGATCGAAAAAGAGATAGCGGAACGTTACACCATCGTCCCTGTGAGTTTTGATGAGGAGAGGCAGCGGCTGAATATCGCCATGAAGAATGCCTCTGACCTGATGATCCTCGACAGGGTGCATGCCCTGGTTGGCAGAAAAATAGAGCTCGTTCCGATGGTGGCGGGCGATGGTGAGATAAAGAAGGCCGTTGATCAGTTCTATGGTTATGAACTGTCGGTCGATGGTATCTTGCATGAGATCGAGACAGGTGAAATTGATTATCGCAGTCTGGATGCAACAGAAGATGAATACAGCCAGCCGCTGGTTCGACTGGTCGATGCGATACTGGCTGATGCGGTCAAACGTGAAGCATCAGATATCCACTTTGAACCTGAAGAAGGTTTCCTGAGATTGCGTTATCGCATCGATGGTGTACTGAGGCAGATACGTAGTCTGCATAAAGATTACTGGTCTGCGATCGTGGTGCGGCTGAAAGTCATGTGTATGATGAATATCGCAGAGACACGGATTCCGCAGGATGGTCGGTTAAGCCTGCAGGTTCAGGGGCACCGGGTAGACTTTCGTGTCTCGGCCCAGCCCACGACACATGGTGAAAATATCGTGTTACGTGTGCTAGACCGGGCGAAAGGCATCGTACCAATGGATGACCTGGGCGTACATGAAGAAACACTGAATGATCTGAAGATGATGATGGCACGACCCGAAGGCATCATTCTGGTCACAGGGCCGACGGGCAGTGGTAAAACTACGACATTATATTCATTGCTGAACTATGTGAAGTCCGAACAGGTAAATATCATGACTCTGGAAGACCCGGTGGAATACCCGATGGATATGATCCGGCAGACATCGGTCAATGAAGTCGCACGGATGGATTTTGCAAATGGTATCCGCTCTATGATGCGGCAGGATCCGGACATCATCCTGGTGGGGGAAATCCGTGATGAGGATACTGCCGATATGGCTTTCCGTGCCGCCATGACCGGGCATCAGGTCCTCTCTACATTACATACAAATTCTGCGATTGGTACATTCCCGCGCCTGCTCGACATCGGAGTGCTCCCCGATATCATGACGGGTAATATCATCGGTGTGATCAGTCAGCGGTTGATCAGATTATTATGCCCGAAGTGTAAGATAGAAAAAAAGCCGAGTGAGATCGAAAGCAGGCTGCTGGATATAGAATTTGATAGTAGCAGACACCAGATCTATGAGTCCGCAGGTTGTAGCCATTGTGATAATACGGGTTATAAAGGGCGGGTAGCGATAATCGAGGCATTACGAATAAATAATGAACTCGATGAACAGATAGCAAAACGTGCAACACTGGGAGAACTAAAAGCAACAGCAAAACAGACAGGTTACAAGACACTGGCAGATGATGCAGTGCGCTGTGTCCTGGAAGGCAAGACTTCACTGACAGAAGTAACACGTGTCATAGATTTGACACAGAGGATGACGTGAGCAGAGCAGTGACAGCAGATAGAGACGATAGTCATGCCTGATTATAGGTTCAGAACAATCGATGCTGTTGGAAAAATTCGCAGTGATACCATGGTGGCAAGTAACCCGATGGAGCTGGAAAAGCGCCTGGGAGCCATGGGATTCGACCTGTTAAGTTATAAAGAGCAGAGCAGGATCGTACAGAGTGCTTTTCGGAGCAAGACGATAAGTCGTCGAGAGCTGATTAATTTTACTTTTCATATAGAACAACTAATAAAATCAGGCGTACCACTGATCGATAGTCTAAGAGATATTCGTGACAGTATCGATTACAGTCATTTTACGGATGTGCTACAAACGGTCATCGATGATATCGAAGGAGGTAAAACACTGTCGCTGGCGTTGGGGCAGCACCCTGCCATATTCGATAAGGTCTACGTCACCCTGGTGCGTGTCGGAGAAGAAACCGGACAGTTAGCGGAAGTCCTGAAAGATCTGGGAGAAACGATACGCTGGCAGGATGAGCTGGTATCTCAGACGAAAAAAATTATGATATACCCGACCATCGTAACGGTCATCGTTCTTCTGGTGGTCTCTTTTTTGATGATGTATCTGATGCCGCAATTACTGCCTTTCATAAAAAATATCGGTACTGAGATACCGATGCATACAAGGGTATTAATCGAGATTTCAAATATATTTGTAGAGTACTGGTACCTGATTTTTAGCCTTCCCTTCGCCTTCGTTTTTGGTCTGAAATATGCCGCACGACATAATCCAGGTATCAAATATTATCTGGACGGGATAAAGCTGAAATTATGGATATTTGGACCCATGATGACGAAGATCAAACTGGCCCGTTTCGCTAACTATTTTGCAATGATGTACAGTTCGGGCATCACGGTACTGGATGCGCTAAAAATTTCTGAAGATATGGTCGATAACCTGGTCCTGGAAGAATCGATCAATGAAGCGAGAGCCAGCATATCCGAAGGCACCATCATCAGTAAGAGTTTCGAAGCTGTCGGAGTTTTCCCTTCAATGATCGTCCGTATGTTAAAGGTAGGAGAAGATACCGGATCGATGGATGAGGCACTGCTTAACGTGAGCTATTTTTATAACCGTGAAGTGAAAGAGGCTATCGATAAGATCGAACCGGCTATATTGCCAGTGCTCACGGTGATACTTGGCGGCATAATGATGTGGATAATGATGGCTGTGCTGGGCCCCGTTTATGATGCTGTGGCCGGGGTTAAAATATAATGAAACGACTGTTTTATTTTACAGGCTATCGATTGAGCGTACTGTACTGGAAGGGTAAAGAGCTGGTCGGCAGTAGTTCGTTTGAACCGACCGAGGCCGGGCTGGGAGAGTTTCGTAATTATTTATCGCAGACGGAAAATATTCCGGGAAAATTTCTTGTCGATGTCATCGAAGAAGATTTTAGAAATGAAAAAATACCCCACGTAGGCAGGAATGACCGGAATTCGGTTATCGGTCGTTTGATCGATCGATATTACCGTGCAAGTCAGGATTATTGTTACAGTGAAGTGATCGGAAGGGATAAAAAAGGCAGGAAAGATGACATCGTATTGTTGGGAGCGATGACGAATCCCCAGCTAATCCAGCCCTGGTTAAGTGTGATTGACGAATGTGAAGTACCGTTATCGGGTATCTGGACATTGCCCATAATCAGTAAGAAATTATTGAAGGTGATAAAAGCGACGAGTGGCTGTGTTTTGCTTGTCAGTCAGCAGGTAAACAGTAATGTCCGACAGACTTTATTCAGGGATGGGAAATTAATATCAAGCCGGCAGTCGATAATCAATCAGGATATCGAGGATATATCGAATATCGGTGAGCTTGCCGAGCCTGAAGTAAACAGGACGATCGAGTTCTTGCGAGCACAGAACCTTGTTGCTGTGGAC
>DROB01000279.1 GCA_011321985.1 Gammaproteobacteria bacterium
AAGCGGTTCATCAAAAGAGTCTCAGTCCATATACTCTACAGCTGTCATCGAGGACTATTTATAACTCTCATTTATATCCTTAAACTGCCGGGCCAGATCATCACATTTCTGTTTCGGAGCCTCACAGAGCGAAAGTATGACCGTATCAGCAGTGCTACCCTTTTTTTCTGTGATCGTCTTTACAAAAAATATCAAAAAGCCGTGTTTTTCTCTGTGTCCTCTGTGCCTCTGCGGTGAAAATATTTTGATTTTATTTTTAAGGTTTTTTTCGCGTCCTTCGCAGCAAAAAAATGTTTTTCTGTATGTCAGCTAATGGCCGATAGTGGTCTTTTGGTTAAGAGTAGTTTTTGGTCATACTGAAGGTGGCTGCACCATCAGATCCAGGCTATTCGTGCTCAACAAAACACTGGCACGTGCCTTTCTCATGTCCACAGGGCAAGATCATATAGTTCGATTGCTCTCCGATGGTCTCCTTCAGGGTATCCCAGTACTCTTTCTTGTCTGTACCAAAAGTAAAACTCAACATCACTCTTAGTGTTTCTGTTTCAGGATAGGGTTGTGTTGCATGCTCAAAGCCATCACCAAAAATAATCGCTTCATTCATCTTATATTCGTATATTTTATTGCCTGCATCCTTATCCTTATACATCAGGTTGCCATGCGAACTATCAAGTTCAAACAGGGGAGTGATCAATGTGTAACCGTTAGCACCATCAAAATAATCTTTATGCCATGTTTCTCTGTCCATCTTTTTACCAACCACAAAAAAACAACAATACACCTCGATCCTGTTTTCAAAATCGACTAATTCTTTAATATCGTCCATGATATCCAGTTCGGTCATAAATGTTTTAAAGATATTATAGGTGTGTGCATTATTATTTGATACCCACAACAGTGGAGCTGTACCGTAGGAAGTAACATGGAACTGTAAGTCTTCCATTTTAATCTGGATATTTATCTGCTCCATGCCTGAAAAAAGATAAGCATATCCCTCTCTCTGGAATCTCTCCCTTAAGCTGTCATCAAATATTTTTCTTAACGTGTCTAATAAAGAAGGATCAAAACTTACCGTATAGGCATTCAAACCCGGTTCAATTTGCTGGAGGTATTTCATTACTATTAACAGGATACGATTAAAGAGATAGCTGAAGATGCTAACACAATTACCACTAACCCCTTTAATCTTGCAGTTTTTTAGTGAATAATTGGTTAAAATCCTTCCTTCCTCTTCAATCCAAGCAAAAACGGAAAACTCTAACGTGATTATCAAACCAAAAACTCGTGGTTTTATCTGTATAACAACGCATCCCACTGGTTGTGAGGCCAATATAGAAGAACAAATTACACGTGTAAAAGCAGACGGTGCTATTAAAGATGGCCCCAGAAAAGTCCTGGTCATCGGCGCATCTACCGGTTACGGTCTGGCATCACGTATTACCGCTGCCTTTGGTTCTGGTGCATCTACTCTGGGTGTATTTCTGGAAAAGCCGGCAACGGAGAAAAAACCAGGGTCTGCGGGCTGGTATAACTCTGGTGCATTTGAAAAAGCCGCACATGCCGAAGGCCTCTATGCGAAGAGTATCAATGGTGATGCTTTCTCGAATGAGATGCGTGACAAAGCCATCGAAATCATAAAAGAAGATCTGGGCCAGGTTGACCTCGTAGTTTATTCTCTCGCCTCACCCGTACGTAAACTACCCGATACCGGTGAGACTGTACGCTCCGTATTAAAACCGATAGGTGAAACCTACAAAGCTACCGCTGTCGATACCAGCAAAGACATTCTTATCGATGCTGAGATCGAACCCGCGACGGAAGAAGAGATACGGAATACCATCACCGTGATGGGTGGTGAAGACTGGGAATTGTGGATGAACGCACTGAAGGATGCTGGTGTATTAGCCAACGGTGTCAAGACCATCTCATACAGCTACATCGGCACCGATATTACCTGGCCTATCTACTGGCATGGTGCCCTGGGTAAAGCCAAGGAAGATATGGACCGTGCTGCTGGCGACCTGCGCGATGTACTCGCTGATATCGATGGCACCGCCAATGTTGCTGTACTCAAGAGCGTCGTCACCCAGGCATCTGCTGCCATACCGGTAATGCCACTCTATATCGCCATAGGTTTCAAGGTGATGAAAGAGCTGGGTATCCACGAAGGTTGCATCGAACAGATAAACCGCATGTTCCGCACCCGGTTATACAAAGAAAGCGATACAGAACTCGACGATACGTCACGCATCCGCATGGACGACTGGGAGTTGCGTGATGACGTGCAAAATAAAGTCAAAGAACTCTGGCCACGAGTTACCGATGAAAACATTTTCGAGATAACCGATTACCGAGGTTACAAGGATGAGTTTTTAAAACTGTTCGGTTTTGGTATCGAGGGTATCGACTATGATGCAGAGGTGGATACATTGATCGAGTTTGAACCTGAGACGATATAGATTACGTTTTCTATGAAATATTCAAGTCAGAGGTTCGCTTTTGAAAAGCCAGATCTCCCTTGTTCTGTCGGTGCTCCACCCCTCATATCGGTGACTATAACAGGAGCCGCGAGCTCGTCAGCAAGATGAACTTGATCGATTTTGACCCCTCGCTGAATATATTACCCTGTGATGGTGAAGCCAGTTACTTCGGTTCGATACTCTCCCATCGAGATACAGATTATTACCTGGAGCATCTTCTCGACTCCATCAGATGGGAGAATGACCAGGTGCTCATCTATGGAAAACGCATCATCACCAAACGAAAAGTCGCCTGGTATGGCGACAGTGATTATGCATATACTTATTCGAATGTAACCAAACATGCTCTAGGATGGACCAGAGAACTAACGGATCTGAAAGACATCGTAGAGGATATAACTGATACAGATTTCAATTCCTGCCTGCTGAATCTGTATCACGATGGTGATGAAGGAGTAGGCTGGCATAGTGATGATGAAACCGCTCTCGGAGAAAACCCGATCATCGCTTCTCTGACCTTTGGTGCTGAGAGAAAGTTTTCTCTAAAACATAAAGTGAACAAACAGGTCGTCTCACTAACACTGGAATCAGGCAGTCTCTTCGTTATGAAAGGCAAAACACAATCAAACTGGGTTCACTGTCTACCGAAAATGAAAGGTATAAGCACTGCCAGAATTAACCTGACCTTCAGGCGGTACCGTTAAAACGAAGAAAAACAAATGATCGTTGCCGATGTATAGTGGATATCAAAGAATAATAAAAATCCCGGTTAATACCACACTCTTACACTCACTGGGTCTCTTCAAACGCTAACATCTCTACATCGTCTATCTCGGTTTCTGTTTCTATGGCAACTTCTTCCGCTATCACCTCCACCTGCTCGAGCAGATTGATCGCTATATCGATAAAATCGCTGTCGGTGATGATACCTACCAGACAGTTATCCGCCACCACGGGCAGACAACCATATTTATGCGACTGTATATACAATGCAGCTTCGCGCAGAGAATCTGTCGTATGAATAGTGCTTACCTCTCTGATCATGATATCGGATAATTTTATATCCCGATCACTCGCATCCGGCGCACTCTTTGTCTGCTGGATAGATACAGGGTCCGTCGCTGCCAGAACATCCCTCTGGGTGACCAACCCAAGTAACCGGGTATCACTATCCGTAATAGGGATATGACGTATATGCTTCTCAGTCATCACTTTCCTTGCATCATATAACGAATCATCCTCAGTCAGAGTGTAAGGATCTGATGTCATAAACTCATCTACAGTAATCATGGTCTCTCTTCCATATTATTAAGCGATGCCTGTAATTTTGCAGATAGCGAGGACGAACAAGTTGACCAGAGTCAATCAACCAGAAGAAAATTACTGGATAAATCATTCCACATAAGCCACCACACCGTCAGTGATTAAAAAACTGATCAGAATGGGAACCATTCAGGATACACCCCCCTAACTATGAACAAGTTTGAAAAATCATATTATCTGTTGTTACATGAGCAATGAAACATGAATATAAGAACAACCATGAGCCTCCTCATCGCCTTCATACCTCTGACGGTCTACGCATCCGGAATGGTTTCTATCCCGGCAGGCCCGTTTCAGATGGGCTGTTCGATGGGTGATCCTGATTGCGGGAGAGATGAAGGTACCGCAGGCGGTGTTACGGTGGATGTCCCTGAATTC
>DROB01000280.1 GCA_011321985.1 Gammaproteobacteria bacterium
ACCATGACGATTATCATATCCGAAGCATTCTCCGGCATCACGATTTGTAAAAATCAAGCTGTAAGGTGTTAGTTATCGCTGTTTGCGGCAGCGGCCTGTGCCTGCTCTGCGCGTGCTTTATTGATTGCGCTGCAGGGCTTCAGGAAATAACAGGTGGTCGTTGCGGTAATCGCACCAAAACACCAGAAAAGGAAAAAACAGATGCTGTATAACCCGATACGACTGATGTCATACTCAACAAAAATGACAGCCGGATCAAACGCAGTGGTAAACAGTATTGTTGCAATACCAGCCGTAATAAAAGACGGCCAGAGTATTGCAACAACCCGTTGAATGAGAGGTATAGAGTCCATGTGCCTAACTATACACCTAGTCGGATTCGTGTGACAAGCTGTAGATATAAGCAGCCAGAATATGGACTTTGGCTTCTCCCAGGAACTCACTGTGAGCAGGCATCTTGCCGTTGCGACCTTGCGCAATGGTCTTCTTGATAACACTTGGTGAACCGCCGTATAACCAGATAGTATCGGTTAAATTAGGCGCACCCAACATTTGATTACCGGTTCCTGTTGGCATGTGACAGCCGACGCAGAATAAATCAAACTTTTCTTTACCTTTAGCCGCCAGTTCTTCGTCAACCTTGCGACCAGACAGGCTCATTACATAGTTAGCCACCGCGTTGACACCTTCTTCACCACCCAGAGGACCTTCCCATGCAGGCATAGTACCCTGACGACCATACATAATAGTCGTCTTGATGGTTTCAGGATCACCACCGTACAACCAGTCAGAGTCACGCAGATTAGGGAAACCGCGAGCACCCCTGGCATCAGAACCATGACAGACAGCACAGTAGGTAACAAATAAACGCTCACCCATTTTCTGTGCTTGCTTGTCACTGGCAACCACTGACAGGTCCTGCTTCAGATACTTGTCGAATAACGGCCCATACTCCGCTTCTGCTGCAGCAACTTCGGTTTCGTATTCTGATACTTCCGACCAGCCCAGCAAGCCTTTGAAAGAACCCATACCTGGATACAAGATGAGGTAACCAATGGCAAAAACAATAGTCATGTAGAACATAATCAGCCACCATCTCGGCAACGGATTATTTAATTCTTCCAGGTTTTCATCCCAGACATGACCGGTCGGCTCACCAATCTTACCTGTTGTCTTTGAATTGCGACGCAACAGAATTACCAACCAGATAATACCGCCACCGGCAATTGCGATAATGTACCAACTCCAAAATTGACTGGTAAAGTCAGACATAATAATTCCTCATACTCTTAAATTAAATATCTAATAGCCAGACTATCGTCTTAACAATCGTTCGTAACAATCGTGATGACTATCGTTATGGATAATAGCCTGCTGTGTATTCGTAAGCAGCCTGTATATTCTGTTACAAAGCAGACTTCCGTTTAGCTTCATCACTCACATCCTGCTCATCATCCAGTGCCATGCGCGCCGCTTTTTCGAAATCGTTTTTACGACTGCCACTCCACGCCCAGATCACAATGCCGACGAATATGGCAAAAGCGATTACGGTCCACAGTGATAATAAAAATGAAACATCCATCATCAGTTACCGTGTCATCTTCACATGCGTACCCAGTGACTGCAGGTAGGCAATCACTGCGTCCAGCTCGGTTTTACCTTCCAGCGCAGCAGGTGCATTTTCAATTTCTTCGTCAGTATAAGGCGTACCGACTATTGTCAGTGCGTGCATTTTTGCCTTGATATCACTGCTATCCAGCGGCGTTTCAGCTAACCATGGATAGTTAGGCATAATCGATTCCGGTACAACATCACGCGGATTGGTCAAATGTGCACGATGCCACTCGTCTGAATAACGTCCACCGACACGTTGCAAATCCGGTCCGGTACGTTTTGACCCCCACAGGAAAGGCCGGTCATAGACAAACTCGCCAGCGACAGAGTAATGGCCATAACGCTCGGTTTCTGCCCGGAAAGGACGAATCATCTGTGAGTGACAGCCGAC
>DROB01000281.1 GCA_011321985.1 Gammaproteobacteria bacterium
GATAACGGAGCCAGCTATCAGTGGTACAGGGGTGGTTACCAGGACATCGACAGGATCACCGTCTTTGGACAGGGTATGCGGTACATAACCGTAGTTACAGGGGTAATGCATAGCGGTGCTCATAAATCGGTCGACAAACATTGCGCCGGTTTCTTTGTCTACCTCATACTTGACTGGATCACTCAGTGCCGGTATTTCGATGATGACATTAATTTCATCAGGAAGGTTATCTCCTGAGCTGACCCGGTCTAAATTCATAAGAATCCTTTAATACGTCTGGTTGATATGGTGTTTATGTGGTTTCAGGCACATTGTACGATGAAAACGAGATGTTTTGTACTAAGCTCCTGTCATAGTGTCGATAATAAAAATAAGAATACAGGTCTTAATACCGTCCAACGGGTAGGGCTATGCTGCTGTGAGGGGATAAAGTTATGCCATTTATCGGCAAATGTCAGCGTTCTGTCTTTATCTGCTGGCAAATCATAATTATTGGTCTTAAATTACAATCATGAAAAAGCAAAGTGGATTTACGTTAATAGAGATGATGGTGACCCTGATCATCGCGGGTACCTTATATGCGATAGCGGGGCCGTCATTAAAAGATGTCGTATCCGAGAAGCAGTCGGTCGCGACCACGAATGAATTGCTTGCGGCACTGCATATCGCGCGCAGTGAGGCTATCAAATTAAACAAACGCGTTACTATCTGTGAGAGCAGTAATGGTACCAGTTGCTCATCGACTGGCAAGTGGGAAAAAGGCTGGATCGTATTTGCTGATGCACTGGGTGCGGCGAGTGTCTCTACGGGTTCTGCCTGTAGCAATGTTGCTTCTGATTGCCTGTTGCGGGTTCATGATGAAATCGATGACGATAAAGTCACGATAAGAGGTCTTGATCAGGGGTCAAATACGATTCATTCGCTCACTTTTACTTCACGTGGTCTGCCCAAGGATACGGCCGGTAATGGTCAGTCAGGTGTGTTTAAAGTCTGTAATAAAGATATCGGTGGCAATAAGTTTTCCCGTGCAGTAATCGTAAGTTTTTCTGGTCGGGTTCGTGTCTCAGAGGCCACGACAGTTACTTCGACATCTTCGGGTGGTAATACCACGGCGATAAGTTGTCCATAAGGCATTCAACAATGATTATGCGAGCAAATATGAAACAAGGTAATACTCTTCGCCACTCTATCCGGAGGAACCGGGGCTTTTCTTTGCTGGAAGCGATGATCGGTTTTTTCATTCTTTCTATCGGTATGTTGGGCATTGCTTCCCTGCAGGGCGTTTCACTTAAAGCGGGTAAGACATCGGTCTACAGCTCTGTCGCCATGATGAAAGTGGACGAGTTGTTTGAGAGTATGCGGGCAAATCCTTCTGCTGCCGCACTGGCGGCATACGACCTGGCAGGTGATGGCGGCGGTGTTGAACATAACTGTACGGGTACATCGATAATGTGTAGTCCGGTATTTCTCGCCGAGGATGACGTATTTCTGTGGAAGAAAAATCTAAAGGCCGGTCTGCCTGATGCCGCAACAACAACGGTTTCTGTCACTGCACCTGTGCCACCTTCAAAACTGGCAAGGGTTATCATTACCGTGAGCTGGCAGGAGCGAAGTAAAACAGCCTTGAGTGGCACCAGTAAAACTTACAGTACAACGGCATTTATCTGTACGGCTATCCCGTGTTAGAGATGCAGGTCAATATTATGATGAAAAAATATAAACATTCACAAGGTTTTACGCTGGTAGAAATTCTTGTCGCGATGGTTATTGGTCTGTTGGTGCTCAGTGGTGCCTTTGCCTTACATTCAGGAACGCGTAGTGCGCAGAAAATGAACGAAGCGCAAATGGATATGGCTGCTGATGCTCGCTTCGCCATAGAGATGATAACCTCCGATTTGCGCCACGCTGGCATGTGGGGCGGGACCAATAAGGACGAGTTGATCCAGTGTAAATCATCTGATTCCGATTGTACGGCTTCTGCCGCGTCCGAAAATTTGCCTTCAGTGGTAACAAATGACTGTATCACCGGGACCAATTCGTGGGGAGGTAGTCTGTGGGCATATGATCTGAGCCGACCTGTTTTTGCTACAGACGGTCAAACCGCAGCTAATCCTTATGGTAGTACCTGTCTCTCAGGTGAGAACTTTCTGGCAGGTACAGATATGCTGGAAATAAAATATGCTGACTCGAATGCACCACCGACAGGATTGTTAGCCAATCAGGCCTACATCCGGAGTAATTTTGAGAATGGTAAAGTTTTTATCGGTGTGACACAGCCGGTTATCGACCGCCGTGATGTAGACCCCGACACGCTGAATCATGTGCTACACGCCTATACTTATTATATCAGCAGCAATACGGATGGTAATGATGGGATCCCTTCTTTGCGTCGTGCTTCGCTGGTAAGAGGTCCGGTGGTGCAAAATCAGATGTTGATATCAGGTGTAGTGGACCTGCAGGTCCAGCTCGGTGAAGATATTGATGGCTTACAAGATGCAACGGGTAATCTGACTATCGATCGTTATGTGAATCCGGAGAATGTCATTAACTGGAGCCAGGTGTATGCGGTTAAGGTCTGGTTGCTGATGCGCTCGGATAAACAGCAGATAACGAAAGGTGTTAATACCTCTAAAACATTTGAGCTGGCGGGTGCGACGGTTACTAAAGATGGCACGGACGGTTACAGGTATTTCATGGTGAGCAGTATTATCAACCTGAGAAATGTTAAACCCCTATAAGCATTTGAAGAGACTAAATTATGCACATAGATGAAAACAATAGTGGGTTACGAACCCAGTCACAGCAACGAGGCTTTGTATTAGTCCTGGCACTGGTTTTGTTGACTGTGTTGACACTGATCGGTGTGTCATCGATGAACAGTGCCAGCATCGAACTCAAATCAGCGGCTAATGCGCAGCAACATCAGATCGCTTTTAACGCTGTGCAATCTGTAATCGAATATGCTATTTCGGATACAGTGGTTAAGGGAGGGGGTACGCCTCTTCTCGATTATCAGACCAATAGCTCGGCAGCCCAGGCTCCATTGACGTATGCGATGTCAAACGCTTCAGGACTCAAAGCGGAGCTGGCCTATGTTGGTTGTCTTCCCGGGGCACCGGGTAGCAGCCTGGAAGATGGCAGGGGTTTTGGTTATAACTTATACACTTTGACGGCGACAGGCTCTAATGCAAAAGGCACCGCCATCTCGCAGCAGGTCCAGGGTGTACGGCATCTTGCGGCTGCGTGTAACTAGAGGATATGAAGATGAAAAAAATTATTTTATTCGTGACCATCTGCTTGATGTCTCTCTCCAGTACACAGTTACTGGCAGGAGATCTTGAAGAAGCAGAAATTTTCAGCGGCTGGTTAAAAATCACTAAAGATGGCACGGGTATCGTCAAGTTTAAGCCGTGTGACAAGTGTAATAGTATTTTGGTCAGGATTACCGCTTCGACAAAAACGTATCTGAATGGTACGGAGATCGGCCTGTTAAAGGCTATGGCACGAACTAAACCAGGGTTTATCAGCTTGCAGTATTCACCTGACAACAAAGAAGCACGAACAATCGGATTTTTGAATTAATGACTGCCTTGACGGGCATCAACTGGGTAGTTAAGAGGTTTATCATGAGACGTTTTAAACATACATTGAAAGCGGTAAACATAGGCTTGTTTTTTGGCCTGTACTGTTCAGTTCCGGTTATGGCCGATGACATCGAAATCTATACCTCCCTGGGTGGCACGGTTACGGTTAAACCTAATGTGTTATTCGTCCTCGATAATTCCGGCAGTATGGGAAATGGTGTGCCCAATTTGCGGCAGCGTTTTAATGTAGGCAATTCATATGCTGCAGGGGCCAATACGGCGACTGGTTGTTCTTATAATGAGGATGAAGTGTACTATTCAACCGATGGTAATGCGCCTGCATGTGGCAGCGATAGCCATTTCAAACTTAGTAAACTGCGCTGTGATCACGCATTCGATGAATACAACGCTTCAGGTGTGCAGATAAGTTCGAATGGACCACTCGAAAAGTGGGGAACGTATGCAGATCAGATGAGCCAGCACAGTGACACGAATATCTGGGGAAAGATTACTGTCAATAACAACGATGTAGAGTGTGCCCAGGATCAGGGTATACATGGTAAAAACAGTGGCGCCAGTGAAAAATACATCGTCGATACTTCAGCGGGCTGGCAGTCGGCACCGACCAATCCACCCGTGTGGAGTGGCGGAAAAAACAACTATACGCTCTACCACGGCAAGTACCTTAATTATCTGATGGATACGACCGTGCCGGGTCTGGGTTTTAATCCCTCACGGTTCTCAGAAGTTACCCGGGCGATTACGGCTCTTATCGACACCAACACGAGCATCAATGTGGGTCTGATAGCATTTGATGAATATAATGGTGCGGGCTTCCCACTGACAGGTGCGAATAAGATTGATGGTGGAGAAGTCGTCTTCCCGATGGAAGATATCAATACCGCGAGAACGAATTTTAAAGCGGCAATGGCTGGCATCGTCGCGAATACGGGTACACCGTTATCAGAGACCTACTACGAAGCCTTGCGTTACTATGGTGGTATGCCGGTCCAGTACGGTCTTGTTTCTACGCCTCCATCGGTTGCTGCTTCTCAATCCGGGGGGAACTATATATCACC
>DROB01000282.1 GCA_011321985.1 Gammaproteobacteria bacterium
AACAGATGAACCGGGCGGTCCAGCTTGATGTGAAAAGCATGTTCCAGCATCCCTTTCAACGGCGCATATCCGGTTCCCCCTCCCATCAGGATGACAGGGCACTGACTATCTTCGCGTAAAAAATAACTGCCTAATGGACCTTCGATACGCATCAGGGTTTTCTCTTTCAAACCATCAAAAACATAATCACCAAAATGGCCATCAGGTACATGTCGGATATGCAACTCGATGTACTCGTCATCATGGGGGGCATTTGCAATCGAAAAGGCACGCCGCTTGCCATCTTTTAACAGGAATTCCAGATACTGGCCTGCCATGAACTGCAATCGCTCTGTCTCAGGCAGTTTTAATTGCAGTTTCATCACGTCATGCGTTAGCAGATTCATCTTTTCTACGCGGCAAGGCAGGGTTTTTATTTCTATATCGGTATTTTTAACGACCTCCCTTACTTCAATCGCCAGATCGCTGACAGCACAGGCCTGACAGAACAAGGTTTTTCCCGCTTCATGTTCCTGTTTGGCCGAAGCACGCAAAGCCCCGGTATCATATGCGGTTTTACCCGAGATGACTTCACCGGCACATTTTCCACAGGCACCATTGCGACAGCCATACGGTAATCCGATACCCTGCCTGAGAGCGGCCTCGAGTATGGTCTCATCTGGTTCAGCGATAAATTCATGCCCACTGGCGGGCACACGGATCTTAAAACTCATGTAAAATGACTCAGATGGGTGTCTTGTTTGACGCTGGTTAGGCGTGGACAGTCATTCTCTCTTATTTTTATCTGAAAAAAAACAACTATTTATAAGGTATTTATCCATTGGCACGTTTAAAAGTATATAGCACCGGCATCTGCCCTATCTGTGACAAGACCAAAAGTCTGCTAAATAAATGGGGGATTGCATATGATGAAGTTCGCGTTGATCAGGACCAGGCCGGGCTGCGTGAGTTTTCACAGGTAACCAATGGCGCACGAACCGTTCCCCAGATCACCATCGATGGGGAGTGGATAGGCAGCTTTTCCGAATTAACCGAATTACATATGGACGATAAGCTTGACGATTTAATGTCATAGATTTAGCACCATAAGGAGCAACAATTATGAGCGAAGAAAATAAAACCACACCAAAAATGCCAATATGGGTGCTACTGGCTTTTTCCAGTATACACAAGCGTAAGCATGCTGTTATCCTGATCTGGGCAAGTATTCTTTTTACCCTTTATTGCCTGCCTCTGGTTAATTTCACCAACAACGAAATTATATCTACCTTATTCCTGATCGATGACTGGAGCTGGTTAGCGATGATGGTACCCATCTGCATCTGGTATATATTGAGCTTACGCTGGATGGATAATAATAATGCCTGGGAACAGGCTTAAACGCATTAAAAACATATTTGCCGTCTTTTACTACTGATTACCATCTAATTTGATTTCTTGACAAACTTGGTCAAGATCACGATGCGCTGGCCTTCCACTTTTCCTTCTATATGCTCAGGATTATCATCTACCAGCGAGATCCCCCGAACAGCCGTACCTCGCTTCGCTGTAAAGTTTGCACCTTTAACATTCAGGTCTTTAATCAGTATGACGGTGTCACCAGCTTCAAGAACAGCGCCATTACTGTCTAGATGTTTAATGCTTTCTTCCTCTGCACTACCCTCACCGGTAGCCTGTGCCCAGGTCATCGTATCATCTTCAAGATAAAGCATATCGAGTAGTTCCTGGGGCCAGCCTTCACCACTTAATCGTGTCAACATCCGCCAGGCCATAACCTGAACGGCAGGCACCTGACTCCACATGCATTCATTAAGACAACGCCAGTGGTTGGCATCCACCTTATCCGGGTTTTCGATCTGATCGATACATACATTACAGAGCAAAACGCTGTCATCAACATTCGCTTTTGATTCTGGAGGTACCTCGTATACACCCAGATTATCTGTACTGCTGCATAATTCACACTTACCTTCACTACGTTGTTTCAATTCCTCTTCTATCGACATGTCTTTCTTCTACCCTTTATTTTTAAATTGAGGAGACCCTGTTAATTTATCCCTAAGTCATCCCATAGTTCGTCAATCCTTGTTTTCACTTTTTCATCCATCTTGATCGGTGTGCCCCATTCTCTCTCCGTTTCACCAGGCAATTTATTTGTGGCATCGATCCCCACTTTAGAGCCCAGGCCTGAAACCGGTGAGGCAAAATCCAGATAATCTATCGGTGTGTTTTCTACCATCGTAAAATCACGTACCGGATCCACACGCGTACTCATCGCCCAGATAACATCCTGCCAGTCCCGTGTATTCACATCATCATCAACGACGATAACAAACTTGGTATACATGAACTGCCGTAGAAAAGACCACACTCCCATCATCACACGCTTGGCATGACCGGGATATTGTTTTTTCATACTGACGACGGCAACACGGTAAGAACACCCTTCCGGTGGAAGATAAAAATCGATAATCTCAGGAAACTGTTTCTGTAATATAGGGATAAACACTTCATTTAATGCAACACCTAAAATAGCAGGTTCATCGGGTGGTCTTCCGGTATAGGTACTGTGATAGATGGGGTCTTTTCTGTGTGTGATCCGTTCTATGGTAAAGACCGGAAAGGATTCTGTTTCATTATAGTAACCAGTGTGGTCTCCATAAGGCCCTTCCTCAGCAAAATCGTCAGGATAGATAAAGCCTTCCAGGATATACTCCGCTGAAGCCGGAAC
>DROB01000283.1 GCA_011321985.1 Gammaproteobacteria bacterium
AACCGTTCTGGTCGGTGGTAAACGTACACTGAAGATCGGTGACCTGATGGGAACTGTGGTTATCCCGTTCAAGAAACTTGATACCGAAGAAGCCATCGAGGAACTGGTAGAGCTGGCTGAAGAGATGATCGATTTCTGGGCTGAGAATGGCCTTGAGCACGAACGTACAGGTGAGATGATCGAGCGTATCGGTCTGGTTAACTACCTGGAAGGTATCGGTCTTGAAGTTGATCCGAACATGGTCGGCAGTCCTCATCAAAGCTCTTACATCCGTATGGATGGTTGGGACGAAGAAGCTGAGAAGTGGTTTGAGCGTAAAGCGGAAGCCGCCAGCGCATAACACGCTGTAATCTGATAACTGAGGGGGCTCATGATTATTTATGAAAGCCCCCTTCTAACAAATATTGAATTTTTGAGGAATAAAAAATGAGTGATAAACCTCGTTCTCCTATCGAATCCGGTTGTCCTGATGGCTTCCAGTACATGCATCCTGTCATGCGTAAAAACTATGGTGCATGGAAATTCCATGAGCACCCTCAGCCGGGCGTACTGCGCCACGTAGGTTACAGTGGTGATGAGATCTGGACCGTGCGTGTAGGCACACAGCGTATCCTTGACGTGTTTTCACTGCGTGAATTATGTGATATCGGTGATGAATTCGCTGATGGCTACATCCACTTCACTATCCGCAGCAACGTCGAATACATGGTTTCTGACCCGGCGAAAGTTCAGCCATTAATCGAAGCGATTACGGCCAAAGGTTACATCGTCGGTGGTACCAAAAACTCTGTTACAATGCTCTCACACACACAGGGCTGGTTGCACTGTGATATTCCTGGCACTGATGCATCAGGTGTTGTGAAATCTATGATGGATGAGTTGATCGACGAGTTCCGTAACTGCAACATGCCTAACCGTGTTCATATCACGACCTCATGCTGTCAGATCAACTGTGGTGGTCAGGGCGACATCGCTATCAACGTCCAACACACCAAACCACCCAAGATCAATCATGATCTGGTGTCTAACGTCTGCGAACGTCCTTCTGTTGTTGCTCGTTGCCCTGTTGCTGCGATTCGTCCTGCCATGGTCAACGGCAAACCTTCATTAGAAGTCGATGAGAAGAAATGCATCTGTTGTGGTGCCTGTTTCCCTCCTTGTCCTCCGATGCAGATCAACGATGCCGAGCACTCTAAACTGGCTGTATGGGTTGGTGGTAACCACTCTAATGCACGTAGCAAACCGACTTTCCAGAAACTGGTTGCTGCGGGTATCCCCAACAACCCACCACGCTGGCCTGAAGCGACTGCTATCGTGAAGAACATCCTGAAAGCATATAAAGATGATGCTAAAGACTGGGAACGCATCAATGACTGGATCGAACGTATCGGCTGGCCTCGTTTCTTCGAAGTGACCAACCTGCCTTTCACCAAGTATCATATCGATAACTGGCGTGGCGCTCGTAACAGTCTGAATGCTTCGACACACATCCGTTTCTAGATAGGTGCCATTGTGAAATTTAGTATTCAAATTAATGAAGGCCCTTATCAGCATCAGGCATCTGATACCGCGTATCAGTTTGCCAGGGCTGCTCTGGCTGCCGGACATGAGATCTTTCGTGTTTTCTTCTATCACGACGGCGTGAACAATGCGACTAAACTTGCGGTTCCGCCACAGGATGATCGCGACATTCCAAAACTCTGGTCTGAACTGTCAAAAGAAAACGATCTGGACCTGGTCGTCTGTATTGCTGCTGCACAACGTCGCGGCATGATGGATGTCGATGAAGCAAAACGTCAGGGTTTTGAAGATAACAACCTGAACGAAGGCTTCCGTATCTCTGGTCTTGGTCAGCTGATCGAAGCTGGCATCGAATCAGATCGTTTAGTTGTCTTTGGAGCATAGGAGATAAATCATGGCAGTTAAAAAATTCATGTACGTCAACCGCAAAGCTCCTTACGGCACGATCTATGCCCTGGAATCTTTAGAGGTTGTTTTAATCGGTGCTGCATTTGACCAGGACGTTAGCCTCGCATTCATCGGTGACGGTGTTTACGAACTGACCAAAGGTCAGAAGACAGAGGCGATTGGTCAGAAAAACTTCTCACCGACCTACTCTGCTCTGGGCGATTACGATGTAAACAAGATTTATGTCGAGAAAGAATCACTGGAAGAACGCGGTTTAACACTGGATGATCTTCAACACCTGGTCTGGGAAGATGAAGATGAAGACTGGGCTGAAAAAGACTCTATCCGTCTGGTAAGCCGCTCCGAGTTAGCCGATGTTATGGCTGAACAAGATATCTGTCTAAGTTTCTAGGAGATTACAAATGACTCTATTACACACGGTAAACAAATCTCCATTCGAATCCATGTCATTCGACACCTGCCTTGGTTATGCAAAAGACGGCTCTACTGTCCTGCTGATCGAAGATGGTGTGTACGCTGCGACCACTGGTAACAGTGCAGCGGACAAAATCAAAAATGCCAGCGGTGTTACATTCGCTGTGCTCGGCCCCGACCTTCAGGCTCGTGGCCTGGAAAACAAACTGGCTGATGGTATCAAAGTCGTTGATTACGAAGGCTTTGTTAATTTGGTAGCTGAGCACGACTCTGTTCAATCTTGGCTTTAATTTATTTTTTTAATATTACGCTCACTACGAGGAAATCAACATGTCATCAATCGAAGTAAACGGCAAGCAATTTGAAGTCGACGAAGAAGGTTACTTAGCTAACTTAAACGAATGGGAGCCAGCTGTAGGTGAAGCAATGGCTGCTGCTGAAGACCAAACTTTAACAGACGAGCACTGGGACATCATCAACTTCCTGCGCGAGTACTACGAAGAATACCAGATCGCTCCTGCTGTACGCGTACTGACCAAAGCTGTCGGTAAACGCCTGGGCAAAGAGAAAGGCAACAGCAAGTACCTTTACGAGCTGTTCCCATACGGTCCTGGTAAGCAGGCATGTAAATATGCTGGTCTTCCAAAGCCAACAGGCTGTGTATAGTTTTAGACCCGGGTTTATACGACCCTGATCCTGAATTATATAAAAGCTGCGGGGGTTAGCCCTCGCAACTTTAAATAAGGCGCATTATTGTTTACATCGATGCGCTTTATTTAAAGTTGGGTATCGCAGGTCACTATCCATTCCTACGCTTGACAACGTATGCGTAGGAGCGGAGTTTATTCCGCGATTGCCAGATAAAAAGTAATATTTATTAAGATTCACTTAACGAGACCCGGTCTACGAACCAGGTCCACGAGAAACAGGCAATGAGCGCACTTAGTATTTTGTATGTCATACTTTTTTATGTGGCGATGATCACATTAGTGGCAGGCATCACCAACAAGGTATTGCAATACAAACGCGTGCCTGCACCGTTGAAGATTGCTGTTACACCTGCTCCTCTGACCAAAACCGGTGTCGTCTACCGATTCTTTACCGAAGTCGTCCTGTTTAACAGCCTGTTCCGGGCAACGAAATGGACATGGATTTTTGGTTTTATGTTTCACGCTTCGCTGTTACTGGCTTTTTTCCGACACCTGCGTTATGTGATCTCACCTGATAGCTTTATCTGGCCGCTGGTGAATAACATGGTGGTACAGAGTTTTGGTCATTATGCCGGTTTTGCCATGCTGGTCGGACTCGGTGGCCTGTTCGCCCGTCGTATTTTTGTTGACCGTGTTCGCTATATCTCATCCGCCTCGGATTACCTGATGCTGCTGCTCATAATGGGCATCGCCTTCTCCGGCTTGATGATGTCCTACGTCTCACACACTGACATCGTTCAGTTAAAAGCATTCGTCATGGGGCTGTTCCTGTTTGACTGGCAGAACCTGCCATCTGATACCGTGTTACTGGTACACCTGACCATGGTTCTGTTTTTAGCGATGATTTTTCCAGTCAGTAAATTATTGCACGCACCGGGGTTATTCATGTCACCCACCCGTTATCAGATCGATAACCCGCGTGAGAAACGTCACCTGTCTCCATGGGGTGCTGAACTCGAAGCCAAAGATGGCCGTAACGCTTAACCTATTGCTGGAAATAACTGCTAACTGAGAATAATAATGGCTGATTACGAAATACCAGAAACGCACGAATTCCCCATCATTCCATCCATCATGGAAGGAGCAATGGCGCATAGCACTCCATTTGTTGCCGGTGAAGAATTCCAGTCAGACATGGGCTTTCCTTTCACTGAAGAGACCGGGCAACTGATCGATGGCTGGAAAGAAAAGTTCCTCGAGCTGATGAAAGAAAAACTCAGTAAATACCGTTCGCTACAGGTATTTATGGACATCTGCGTCAAATGCGGTGCCTGTACAGATAAATGCCATTATTTCATCGGCACATCTGATCCCAAAAACATGCCTGTAGCACGTCAGGATCTATTGCGTAAGGTCTATCGTCGTTACTTTACCTTCGCTGGCAAATACTTCCCTAAACTGGTTGGTGCTATCGACCTGACAGAAGACGTTATCAAAGATATGTACAGCTACTATCACCAGTGCTCTGAGTGTCGTCGCTGTGCCGTGTTCTGTCCATTCGGTATCGATACTGCCGAGGTCACCATGGCTGCACGTGACATGCTGGCGATGATCGGCATGGGTCAGAAATATTCCAACCAGATCATCCCGAAAGTACACAAGATCGGAAACAACCTCGGTCTGCCTGAACCTGCTCTGGTCGACACTCTGGAAGGCCTGGAAGAAGAAGTCGAAGAAGATATCGAAGTCAAAGTGCGCTTCCCGCTGGATGAGAAAGGAGCAGAAATTTTACTGGTCACCCCTTCTGCTGATTTCTTTGCAGAACCGCATATCGATGGTCTGATCGGCTATGCAAAAGTATTCCATGCGGCAGGTGTAACCTGGACCATGAGTTCTAAAGCATCAGAAGCAGCTAACTTCGGCCTGTTCATCGGTAATTACGAGCACATGCGCGAGATTTCATTACGCATCCGTGATGCAGCAAAAGACCTCGGTGTCAGACGTATTATCTTCGGCGAGTGTGGTCACGCATGGCGCGTCGCATACAACCACCTGAACACCCTGGCTGGTCCATGGGATTTCCTCGATCAGAACTACCCTATCCCTCAGCACATCCTCGAATTTACCAAGGATTGCCTGGACCGCGATATCCTGAACATCGATAAGTCAGAAAATGATCATATGACACTGACCTTCCACGATTCATGTAACATCGCACGTGCATCACGTATCGGTGACACTCCGGGAAGCCAGTTCACTACACCACGTCAGGTTATCCAGGCGGTTTGTAACAACTATCACGACATGGCAGCAGATACTATACATGACGCAACTTTCTGCTGTGGTGGCGGTGGCGGCCTGTTGACAGACGACCTCATGGAGTTACGCATCAAAGGTGCGCAACCTCGTATGGAATCACTAAAAAATGTGGTTGCTGATCACGGTGTCACACACATGGCGGCTATCTGCGCCATCTGCAAATCCCAGTTTACAAAGGTTCTGCCTTACTACGGCATGACCATGGATCAGATCGTCAGTGTCCACCAGTTAGTGAGTAACGCGATCATCCTGGAAGGACAGGGCGAGGAAGCAGGCGACAGCGATGATGCTGATGAAGCCGCATAACGAACTGAATTTTAGCTACAGATAACAATTATTATTGACATACACCGGGACGCTGTCTCTGGTAACGCAACAGGAGAGCTGGCATGGCCACTTCGAAACAAGATATGCAAGACAATAAGTTAAACTACAGAAGATTTGAAGATGGTGATCACGTCGTCAAAAACTTCGGCGCAAAAATCTTTAATGAAGATAAAACCTACAAGTGCCCTACTTATGTTCATCGTACTCCACCGTGTCAGGGCAGCTGTCCATCAGGCGAAGATATCCGTGGCTACCTGGATATCGTCCGTGGTATCGAGCTTCCTCCTGAAGGTGTGTCGATGCAGGAATATGCTTTCCGTCGCTCGACTGATGCCAACCCGTTCCCTTCCATGATGGGACGCGTCTGTCCTGCTCCCTGTGAGACTGGCTGTAACCGCAACAACGTAGAAGATTTTGTCGGCATCAACTCGGTCGAACAATACATCGGTGACACGGCTTTTAAAGAAGGTTTCAAATTTGATAACAGCGCTGAGATGACCGGCAAAAAAGTCGCCATCATCGGTGGTGGTCCTGCCGGTATGGCTGCGGCTTACCAGCTACGCCGCAAAGGTATCGCTTCAACGATATTTGATGATCATGATGAGCTCGGCGGCATGATGCGTTACGGTATCCCCGGCTATCGTACCCCACGTGATTTCCTGAACAATGAATGTCAGCGTATCCTGGACATGGGCCACGTCGAAACACGTATGAATACCCGTGTCGGCCGTGATGTTAGTGTCGAAGAGATCGAGAAAGAATTTGATGCAGTTCTATGGGCACTGGGTTGCTGGACAGGTCGCGGTGTTCCACTGGAAGGCTGGGACGAAACACCGAACTGTGTATCTGCCGTTAAATTCCTCGAACAGTTCAACAAAGGCGAGATGAAGTACACAGGTAAAAAAGTACTGTGTATCGGTGGTGGTGATACCTCTATCGATGTGGTCTCTGTTTCACGCCGCATCGGCACACTGGCTGATTACAACGAGAAACCAGAGACAGTGGTCAACGGTGAGATATCACATGCTGATCACGACTCATCTAAAAATATTCCCTGCGATCAGGTAACATTGACCGCACTGTTCAAGAAAGAAGAGATGACAGCGGCGCAACACGAAGTCGAAGATGCCACTATCGAAGGCGTTAACATCATGAACGAAGTGATGCCGGTCGAGATCATCCGTGATGCAGATGGCCGTGCTACCGGCATGAAGTTTGTTGACTCTACCTGGGAGAACAATGCACCGGTTGCTGTCGAAGGCGGCAAAGAATACACCGTCGAAGCTGACATCATCGTCGCGGCGATCGGTCAGGGCGGTAATCTTGAAGGCCTCGAAGATTTTAATAATGGTCGAAACCTGATGGATGCCGACAGCGTTTTCCGTGTACCCGGCAAAGAGAATCATTTTGTCTGTGGTGATATCGTTCGCCCACACCTGTTAACCACTGCTATCGGTCAGGCATACATCGTTTCTGAAACCATCGAAGGTCACTTCAACAACGCTGAGATCAAGAAACGTCCCAAAGTTGATGTCCACCATTTTGACCTTCCCCATAAACTGGTCGAAGCCGGTCTGAATGTTGATGAGTACGATGCGGACGAACATAAAGAAGATGGCCAGCGCGGCACCAATACTGCCAGTTACGCGATCCACAACTACGAAGACCGTTCCGAACAGGAGATCATCACTGCTGATGAACTGTTCCTGGGCCACTTCGAGTACGAAGAACGCAATCTACGCGACACCGATGTGCCCTCTTCTGATGAAGTATTAGGCCACTTTGCCGAACGCCAGATCAGTCTGGAAGAAGAAAAAGCGGTGGCAGAAGCGGGTCGTTGCATGAGCTGCGGCATGTGCTTCGAGTGTGACAACTGTGTTATCTACTGTCCTCAGGATGCGGTCTTCCGGGTGAAGAAAGACAGCAAAACCTTAGGCCGTTACGTAGATACCGACTACACCAAGTGCATCGGTTGCCACATCTGTTCGGATGTATGTCCTACAGGCTACATAGACATGGCGCTAGGTGTCTCATAAAGACCCGTCAATCTGACCGGGTGGAAGAAATTCCACCCGGCAAATAGAACAATTATCCTTTGGATCAGGTATAAAAGCAGTCATACAAAACAGGTAATCTGATGACAAGATTTTTACGACAATTTGCAGTTCCAGTTTATGCGTTGATAGGCCTGACGCTGCTGTCGCCTTCGGCTATAGCAGAAACGCCCTTCCCTACGATTCATGAGCCTTCTGATGAAAGCCTGAAATGCATCCATCCGGAAGATGAGATGCGTAGAAATCACATGAAGTACATCCTGCATGAACGTGATGAAACCATGCACGAAGGTATCCGTGAAGAACCTGAAAGCCTGGCTAACTGTATCAACTGTCATGTTGAACCTGATGAGAAAGGTGAGATAGCGGGTATAGACAGCGACAAACACTTCTGTAATGCATGTCATCAATATGCAGCGGTACAGATCGACTGTTTCCAGTGTCATGCTGACCGCCCTCAGAAATTTATCAATCGTAATGGTCACAGCTCATCGATAACACAACAACTTAAGAGAACACTTGCAGACAATGCAGGAGTTAACGAGTAATGACTGACTCTACAAAAAAATCAACTATCGATTCCTCACGACGCGACTTTCTATCGAAAGCGGCTGTTGCAGGTACGGTAACTATTGCACCGGGTCTCCTGCTGCACTCGACGGCCCAGGCAGCCTCTTCAGGCAACATCTCGACCCGTCCACATGATGAAGATGTCAGTAATAAAAATCGCTGGGGCCTGTTGATCGATACTGAGAAATGCGCCACCGGTTGCACTGACTGTGTCGATGCCTGCAACGAGGAAAACGGGCTGGTCAGCCATGGCCGTCCTGAGACAGATGCCCAATACATCCGCAAGGTTACACTGAAAGAAAAATCCACAGGTCATGAGTCTTCATTACCCCTGATGTGCCAACACTGCGAGACTGCACCCTGCGCTGATGTCTGCCCTACGGGCGCATCTTTTGTTCGCGCAGACGGTATCGCTCTCGTCGACAAACACATCTGTATCGGCTGTCGCTACTGCATGATGGCATGTCCGTACAAAGCACGTTCTTTTGTACATGAAGATGTCGAAAACCAGAAACTGACAGCACCTCGTGGTAAAGGTACCGTGGAATCCTGCACCATGTGTGTCACACGTATCGATAATGGTGGCATCCCTGCCTGTGTCGAAGCGTGTACGGCAGAAAACCACAATGCGATGATATTCGGTGATCTGAATAATCCGAACAGCGATATCTCTATAGCGCTTAAATCACGTGGTGGCAAACAGATTCGTTCTGATCTGGCACTGAATACCGGTGTGCGTTATCAGGGTTTGAATGAATAGATCGTAGGCAATGATTTATCACGTAGGCCCCGAAGGGGTGAGTCTCACGATGGTACGAATAGTAATAAGAGAACAATAATGAGTAAAATAGAATATACCTCTTTAGAAGGAAAAAGCCCCGCCTACTTTGGTTTGCTTGGTGGCCTGGCTCTTATCATGTTATTGGCTCTGGCTTCCGTATTTTATATGGAACACGAAGGCCACCATGTAACGGGCATGACGAATCAGATCGTCTGGGGCATGCCTCATGTGTTTGCTATTTTTCTCATCGTTGCAGCCTCTGGCGCATTGAACGTCGCTTCTATCGCATCCGTATTCAGAAAGAAGATATATGAGCCGATGGCACGTCTGTCAGCCCTGCTGGCCGTGGCCCTGCTAGCTGGTGGCCTGGTCGTATTATTACTTGATCTGGGTCGCCCCGATCGTCTGATCATCGCCATGACCTATTACAACTTCAAATCCATCTTTGCCTGGAACATCATCCTGTACACCGGTTTCTTTGGATTTGTTGGTGCTTATCTGTGGACCATGATGGATCATAACGTATATAGATTTAAACCTTATGCTGGCTTTTTTGCCTTCATATGGCGTTTGATACTTACCACGGGTACCGGCTCTATCTTTGGCTTCCTGGTCGCCCGCTCGGCTTATGATGCTGCACTGATGGCCCCGATGTTTATCATCATGTCTTTCTCTTTCGGTCTGGCTATTTTTCTGCTGGTATTGATGGCTTCTTATAGATGGACCAACATGGAGCTGGGCGATGTCGTCGTCAACCGTCTGAGAAATCTGCTTGGTGTCTTCGTCGCATCCGTGCTCTATTTCACGACGGTTTATCACCTGACCAACTTATACGCCACCCAGCATCATGGCGTAGAAAAGTTCCTGTTACTCGAAGGTGGTGTATTCACCAATATCTTCTGGGTAGGTGAGATCCTTATCGGTGGCATCATCCCGCTGATATTGATCTACGCACCGGGTGTAAAAAACAGTCGCAATACACTGGGCCTGATCTGCACCATGATCATCATCGGTGGCATGTCAAAGATCTACACCATCCTCATCGCAGGCCAGGCTTATCCGATGGAATTGTTCCCCGGCTACGAAGTGAGCAGCTCGTTCTATGATGGTGTGGTCAACGGCTACACACCAAGCCTGCCCGAGATCCTCTTAGGTCTGGGTGGTGTCGCCATGACCTTGTTCATCGTTGCTTTTGCACTGAAGGTATTACGCTTCCTGCCGGTCTCACTGGCAGATTCAGTTGCTGACCCGCATTCCGCTAAATAGCACGACAGAAACAAAAAATCTTTTGCCGCGAAGGACGCAGAGGACGCAAAAAAGCTTTTAAACTTTGCGCCCTCTGCGTCCTTCGCGGCAAAATTTTTGTTTTCCCTGTTTCTACTGTAACCTGTGATCATGCCCCGAATTTTCATATCCGCCGCTCATAAATCTTCTGGCAAAACCACGGTCAGTATCGGTCTATGTGCCGCATTAAAACGACGCGGTCTCAAGGTACAGAGTTTTAAAAAAGGCCCGGATTACATCGACCCCTACTGGTTGGCACAGGCGACCGGGCGTGACTGTTACAACCTCGATTTTTACACCATGGAACGGGAAGAGATACTCTCACTGATGCAGGACAGAGCACGGGGGGCAGGCATCACTCTGATAGAAGGCAACAAAGGTCTGTACGACGGTCTCGATCTCGATGGCAGTAACAGCAATGCCGCGCTGGCGACCCTGACACAGACACCGGTAATACTGGTACTCAATGCCAGAGGCATGACGAGGGGGATCGCACCACTCATCCTGGGGTACCAGGCATTCGACAAAAATGTGTCGATCCAGGGAGTCATCCTCAACCGGCTGGGCGGCTCGCGACATGAGAGCAAATTACGCAACGTCATCGAGCACTACACCGACGTAGAAGTAGTCGGCGCGATACATAATGATGACCGTTTCGATATCGACGAGCGCCACCTCGGCCTGGTTCCCGGTCATGAAGACCCCTTCTGTGAACAGAAAATCGATCTACTGGCCGATGCTGTCAGCGATCAGGTAGATCTTGAAGCCGTGCTTACGATAGCCGGTCAGGCTCCCTCACTGCACACAGAGAATACATCAGAAAAAATATTGGAAGCAAACCCTGAGAAAGATATAAAACTGGGGTTGATCCGCTGCTCTGCTTTTGGCTTTTATTATCCCGACGATCTGCAGGCACTACAGCATGCAGGAGCACAGATAATCGAAATTGACCCTTGCCAGCAGACAGATTTACCCGAGATCGATGCCCTTTTCATCGGTGGTGGCTTTCCCGAAACCCACATGAAAGAGCTGGAGGCCAACAGTCACCTGCGAGAAGCCATAAAATCGGCCATCGATGATGGCCTGCCCACCTACGCAGAGTGCGGCGGACTGATGTATCTGGCACGCTCGATCCAGTGGCACCATGGTAATCACGACGAAACCTGTAAGATGGTCGGCTGTATCGATACCGATATAATCATGGAGAAAGTGCCGCAGGGGCGCGGTTACGTACAGTTGCAGGAGACCGAAAACAGCCCATGGCCGGGCAAGTCGACTAAGGTCATTAATGCCCATGAATTTCATTATTCACGTTTTAAAACGGTCGATAAAAATGTACAATTTGCCTTCGAGGTAAGACGAGGCACCGGTATCAACGGTAAATCTGATGGTTATATTTACAGAAATTTACTGGCAAACTATACCCATCAACGTAATACGTGGAATAATCCGTGGGCATGGCGATTTATGAACTTTGTCAGAAACTGTAAATCCCAGAATGCTGAAAACCGAAAAACTTAAATAAATTCAGGCATATACGCACTATCATGATTAAAGTAACCCCGGCCGCAGCGGCACAGATCAAACTTTCAGCCGAACAGGGCAAGACAGAAGGCATGTCTCTACGCATAGCGGCATCTCGCAACGATGATAACAGCATCCATTACGGCATGGGTTTCGACGACAGCAAAGAAGACGATATAACAGTAACAGCAGATGATATCGAACTCATCGTATCGGCTTCCAGTGCGGAGATACTGAAAGACACCACCATCGATTTTGTCGAGCTCGAACCCGAAAAATTCCAGTTTATCTTCATGAATCCGAACGACCCTAACTATACCCCTCCCTCCGAATAGATAAATCGCCCCCATCCCTATGGCCGAAACATCCTCTTTCGAATGGAGCACACCGTCTCTCACCCTGCTCTACAGGATTAACAGCACCCTGAGTTCGGCCAATGACGAACAGCAGATCCTCCATGATTTCCTGATTTTATTAAAGCAGTATTTTTCTGCTGCAGCCGGTTCGATACAGCTGATCACTGACGATGGGCTGATGAACCTGATCGCTCATTTTGGTATAACAGAAGACCAGGCCAACAGTATTCAACATGCGCCCATCGATGGTCACCTGTTCAGTTTCGAAACCGATGTTATCGACGAGATTCAGATCCGTCAGAATACGCTTGATCCAGAGACCTTACCCCCGATACAACTGTGCATACCCGTTCGCTTCAAGATACGCACGCTGGGCGTAATCAATCTTTTTGTCGATGACGATATAGACATCAACGAAGAGCTCGCCTACCTGTTACTGTCTATCGGCGCGCACCTGGGTGAATCGATAGAACGTGAATACAGAGAACATAAGAGCCGTCAGCAGCTGGTCAAGGATGAACGTAATATCATCGCCAATGAATTGCATGATTCTCTGGCACAGACCCTGGCATCACTGCGCTTCCAGATCCGTATACTGGACCAGACACTGCAGCCACTCGGTGATTTCATGGCCTTCAAAACCATCGAATCTATCGAAAATGCACTCGATGAGGCCTCCACCAGCCTGCGTGAACTGATCGCACATTGCCGTGTACCCATCGAACAGCAGGGGCTGGTTCCAGCCATCCAGCGTGCAGTAGAAAAATTCCGTAAGGATACCGGCATCCATATCCTGTTACAGAGTAATGAACAGGTTTTAATACTACCGTCCAATATAGAATTAAATGCCTATCGTATCGTACAGGAAGCGCTCACCAATATTAAAAAGCATGCAGATGCTCATATCGTTCGTGTACTGTTAAACAGTGACAGCCATAACAATATACGGATACTGATCGAAAATGATGGTACAGGTTTTGACCAGAGCAAAATCCACAGCTCTCAGGGTGAACACCTCGGCCTGACGATCATGAAAGAACGAGCCAGACATCTGGGTGGTGTACTAAAAATCGAGAGTGAACCGGATGAAGGAACCCGGATCGAACTAAATTTTCAGTACAATCCCCATTCGGTGGGATCATAAAGCAGCACCTCTGATACTGTCTGGAGCGAACAGATCACCGATTTATTACTTTAGCCCTCGGCTTTTCCGCTTATCTATTTGGGCAAGCATCAGGACAACGCCAATTATTCATGATAAATTCAGCATTTGGGCCACTTTCTCACTGAAAATAATATGCGCGTAATAATCATAGATGACCATGCACTATTCCGGGATGGCCTCAAAAGCCTGCTCGAACAACGTAGTATCGATGTTGCAGGTGTTGCTGCCGATGGCAAAGAAGGTATCGCACTTGCTAAAACGATTCAGCCCGATGTTATCCTGCTGGATCTGCGTATGCCAAACATGGGAGGACTCGACACCCTGCCAGTATTGCGTGAGACCTTGCCCGCCATACCCGTGGTCATGCTGACGACCAGCAATGACGAGAGTGACCTGATCAAAGCCCTGCGTAGCGGTGCCCAGGGATACCTGCTTAAAGACATGGAACCCGAAGAACTGGTCGGTGCTCTGCGTGATATCGAAAATGGCAAGAATGTCGTCGCCTCTGACCTGACCGATGCACTGGCCAGGATGGTTCAGGGCGAAACCACCATCGACGATGATGAAGGCCCTTTCTCGGATCTCACACCCCGTGAGACCGAGATCCTTTGTCTGCTGGCCGAAGGCCAGAGCAACAAACTGATCGCAAGAAATCTGGGTATCTCTGATGGCACGGTAAAACTCCATGTCAAAGCCATCCTCAGGAAACTGGATATCCATTCACGTGTCGAAGCCGCGGTGATGGCCGTCGAACATGGTTTACGCCAGAAAAATAAATAAAAAATCAGATTAAGTGTATTTCGCCGCGAAGCATGAGAATGGATATCCAGGCAGGCAAACTAATTAAACAATGAAAACATTCAAAGAAATTGTCGCAGAAGCCAGCAAGACCATCACCGAACTCATGCCATGGGATGTCGATGAACGTAAAAAAGCAAACGAAGACCTGATGATCGTCGATATCCGTGAGGAATGTGAGTTTTCACGGTTCCACATCAAAGGTTCGATGCTGGTCCCCAGAGGCATACTGGAATCTGCCTGTGAGGAAGAGTACGAGGATGCCATAGCCGATCTGGTCGATGGCCGTGATAAAGAGATAGTCGTCATCTGTCGTTCAGGCTTACGCAGCGTACTCGGTACACAGATGTTACAGATTATGGGTTTTAAAAATGTCAGTTCGATGAAGACCGGATTGCGTGGCTGGAATGATTACGAATTGCCTTTATATGATCTGAAGCAGAATGTATTAGATCCCGATGATGTCGATGAGATGCTCAAAGCCGGCTTCTGCTCCGCCTTCATGCACCCCGATCGCCGAACGATCATTGCCTGAAAATACAGTTGCTGCACGAAATGAAAGTCTGCTTCCGACGCAAAGAACGCGAAAAGAACGCCAATAAAACCTTTTTTAGTTTTTTTCGTAGGTCGGGTTAGCGCAGCGTAACCCGACGTTTACATTCAACTTTAAAAGATTAAAAGCGATTTACCGTAGAAACGCAGATTAGGGCAGGATGCCCGTAAGTAGGGCAATGCAGGAGCAATTGCCGAGACGCAGAGAAAAACGTTTGATTTTACTTCACTGCTGTCCCGTTAACTATTGAAGGAATGAAATCCAGC
>DROB01000284.1 GCA_011321985.1 Gammaproteobacteria bacterium
AACGGGCGATGGATTCACCGTTTACCGGATTGATATTATCTCCCCAGTTACTCGCATCGATATACTGACCATTTACAAAACTTTTGATATCACTCATCATTCAGTTACTCATTCCAGCAGACCGGCCTGCATTACTGGCTTGTTTTTCCAGTAGGGACCTCACCGCATCGATACCCGCCTGAGCGCAATCGGCATCCTGATCGGCAGAACCACCGGAAACCCCTATGCCGCCGAGGTGCATATTTTCTATCGTCAGAGGTAAGCCACCACCAAATACCACCAGACGATCACGGTTAGGCATGCCCAGCTTCAACATCTCTTCATCGGCAAATATCTCCTGCCACTGACTGGTAGGGAAACCAAAACTGGCCGAGGTATAGGCTTTATCTATTGCTATATCGATGGAATGCAGGAAGGCTCCCGGCATACGCAAGAATGCCGCCAGGTTACCGCCCGAATCGACAACGGCCACATTGATCTTTATGTCTGACTGTTCAGCTTTATCCACTGCCGCGGTTACCGCTGCCTGTGCTGCACGCCAATCAATCACATTTTGTTCGACTGAGATATTCATACCGTCTCTACCCTAGGTATAAACCGAGGTAAAGGCCTCATTCAATTCTCTGGTATGGTAAAAGATACCCGCACCCAATTCGTCTTCTGTCCAGGTGGTAACCGGCCGATCCGGCTGTGCCAGATAACCCAGACCCGCGAAGGTTTCATTTCGATTACCTGAAGGGTCAAAGAAATAGATGGTATAACCACGGGTAATCCCGTGGCGCTGTGGTGTAACATCGATTTTTACGCGGTTCTTTGACATGACATCGGCGGCTTTCAGTACATCACTCCAGCTATCGAGGAAGAAGGCACAGTGATGGAAACCCATGACCGGGCCACCGACAAAAGCGATATCGTGTGGCGTATTGCTGCATGAGAGCCAGGTTGCAGCCTGAATATCACCGTCAGGTCCAACCATCACCTGTTCGACAAGATAAAAACCGAGCACATCAATCATGAATTTTGTTGCTTCGGCAACCTTGTTTATCGCTTCTTCCGGGTTGAGTTCACACATAAGCAGGGCATGATCAAGCCAGTGCACGCCAGCACCTTTCAAGCCATCAGGCCAGGGATCAGGATTAGTACTGCCAACGTCAGTACCCATGAATTCTTTTTCAGCATAAAGCCGCATCTCATGACCACTTGGTAGATTGAAACGTAATGAACGTCCAACACATTCGAGCACACCAGCATCTTCCTCTACGACATCAATACCGTATTCTGCAATGCTTTTCTTATAATCATCCAGAGCTGCATCTGAACTTACTTTATAAGCAATATGATTCATACCGGCTGTATCCGACTGACTGAGAATAACCGAGTACTTGTCCCATTCATCCCAACACTTCAGGTACATATTGCCAGCCGCATCCTCATGTGTTTTAACCATCCCATTAACATTGACATAGTGATTCATCGCCGCGTCCATATCCAGAACCCGAATATTTATATGACCTATACGCAATACACTCATTGTTACTCACCTCAATAATTATTAATCTACATACATATCTGGTAGCCAGATCACTGTTTTCATTATAATTAAACAAACCCGTATTTTTTTTTCGCCACCGGTTTCAAAACATTTTTTGACATTTTTCCTATTACTTCCAGCCTGATATCACTACGAGGAAAAGTTCTACAGGCCAGCACTACACCATTGAGTCGTTCAGTTTTACTTACATATTTACGACTCATAACCAATGTATCAATTTCACCCTTCAAGATTCGAACCTTACAAACTCCACATCCTCCCCCATGGCAACCGGAGGGAATGCCCCGCTTTCCCATAGCTGCCATACCAGCCAGTAGATGCTGATCCTCCCTGCAAAAAAACATTTCTTCAACCTGCTCAATAACTATATTGTGACGTCTACTCGATATGATCATCAGCAAAGTTAAATTGATTTAAACAACGGGCTACTCGGTTTACTCTCCTTTCCGGACTGATCAAAAAAGTTTTCCAGAAACATATCTTTTTCAAACAAACGACCTTGCATCAAGGTGCTCACACAAGCATCAACCATGGGGGGTGGCCCGCACATGTAAGCCTTCATACCCTCAAAGCGGCCATTGAAAATCCGTTTTGCAGCCTCATGCACAAGGCCCCTTTCTCCCTCCCATCCGGAATCTTCAGCTTCATCAGACAACACCGGTATGTAATGAAAATTACTGTGCTCATCAGATAATTCATTAAACAGATCACGGTAATACAGCTCTGACTGGTTTCGTGCACCATAGATCAGTGTGATATCTCTTGTTTCATCATGCTCGAACAGATCAATAATCATCGACTTGGGACTGGATAAACCCGAACCACCCGCCAGGAACAGCATCGGTTCCGGATGTGAATCACGTACATAAAAACGACCATAGGGTCCGCTGAATGTCAGGTTCTGGTTTACTTTCAGTTTTTCATG
This sequence comes from Gammaproteobacteria bacterium, assembly GCA_011321985.1. GTDB lineage: Bacteria > Pseudomonadota > Gammaproteobacteria > SZUA-229 > SZUA-229. The sequence goes on from DROB01000284.1 coordinate 2,478, forward strand.
TAGCCAGGTGGTAGCACTACCATTGTTAATTTTGCAAACATTGATCTCAACCAGATTTTTTTCTGAAGGTGGACTGGCAATCGAAAAAGCCCTGGGACCGTCAACACCGGGTATGGTCAGATTTATATACTGCCCTGCCTGAAACTGAATTCCATCATTTTCAATGGCTATGAAAATGCCTTTGATACGTGGGGAAAATATTTCAATCTTGCTGGCAACACCGACAAAGTCCCTGACAGGATAATGTTCGGCATCTTTATCTTCTTCTATGTCTGCTTCTATTACCAGATCAGAAACCGGTGTAGCACAACAGGCCAGGCACTTGCCTTCATCGCGCTCCATATCCATCAATGCAAATGGAGATGCATCTCCCTGTTCAATTTCGCCATCAAGCACTTCTACCTTGCATGTTGCGCAAAGCCCATGACAACAGGCATGCGGTAAATAAATACCGGCACGTAATGCTGCATCAAGAAGTGTTTGCCCTTCCTCAACCTCAATGACATCACCGGTTGGCTCGATTGTTACTTCGTAGGACATGGCTGACCTAACTGCCCGAACCCTTGATACCGTCAAGTCCTGGCGTTTTCAACCGAATCACCGACTTATGTCCGATACCATTATCTTTCAGGCTGGCTTCAAGTGCTGGATCAAAAGCATTGCCATCGAGCATCCATTCTGCAGTATCCCAGTCAATCTGGCTCCAGTCAGGATGCGCGGCATAAGCTGCTGGCATTACTTCATCGCGAAATGCACCAAAAGGCATATCTGGCGGTAGTGGAAATGCCATCGGTGCATCGATCATCAGATGTTGATCCCAACCTATAATAACCATGTAATTGCCGTGAAAGTTATCTACCCCATCTCTTGGTAAAGCAGGATACTCTCCAATTGCTACTACAGCCATAACGATGACTCCTTAATAAGTATTATTTCTCAGTTATTTTTTCAAGAATTATCTGTTCCGGTTTTCACTGTGTCAGCAGCATCCATACCTTTCCACTGTTTCCAGCGTTTTTCGTCGGGAGAACCAACATAATCCATATTATCTTCACCCAGATTCAACCTGTACCACTTCAATACATCTTCCAGACCGGCACCTCCACAGTTACCCTGGAATATCTGTTGCGGTGGCATCCATGCGTGTACGTATTTCTCCGGTTCGTTATCA
>DROB01000285.1 GCA_011321985.1 Gammaproteobacteria bacterium
ACATTGCTCCATAAAAATCGCAACGCCAGGTCTGACCTCTATGGCCTGAGCGGTAGCCGTACCAGCCTGATCCCGCACCAGCTGTATATCGCACATGAAGTCGCCAATCGTTATGCGCCGCGTGTGTTACTGGCTGATGAAGTGGGTCTGGGTAAAACCATCGAAGCGGGATTGATCCTGCATCATCAGATCCTGACCGAACGGGCACAGCGGATACTGATCGTGGTCCCCGAGACATTGATGCACCAGTGGCTGGTGGAGATGTTGCGTCGTTTCAACCTTCATTTCAAGATCTTTGATCAGGATCGTTGTGAGGATTTACTCGATGAGAATGCTTTCGAAAATATCTTTCATTCCGAACAGTTTGTTTTATGCAGTATCGATTTTCTGGTCAGTAATAGCAGCATCTTTGAACAATGTGTAATGGCTGAATGGGATCTACTGGTCGTCGATGAAGCCCATCACCTGCAATGGTCCGCCGAAGAACCCAGTATCGAGTATAAGGTCGTAGAACTGCTTAGCATTCATACCAAAGGGGTATTATTGCTTACCGCTACGCCTGAGCAACTGGGGAAAGAAAGTCATTTTGCACGCCTGCGTCTGCTCGACCCCGACCGTTTTCCCGATTTTCAGCAGTTTATCGATGAAGAAGAGAACTATGAACCTTTCGCCCAGGTAATCGAAGATCTGTTAGATAATCAAACTCTGACAGATGCCGACATCACACTGATAAAAACAACGCTTGCTGAAGGCGATAATTCTGCCCTGCTCGCTCTTCTGGACAAAGAGGATGCGACTGAAAAGATCTTGCAAGAAGCTCGTATAGAATTGGTGGAGCATTTACTGGATCGACATGGAACCGGGCGTGTCCTGTTCAGGAATACGCGCTCTGCGGTTAAGGGGTTTCCGCAGAGAAAGATGCAGGCCTGTGTGCTGGAACCACCCGAGCAATATCAGCAACTGGATTATCAGGATGTTTCCCAGCTGTTAAGCCCTGAAGTTCTGTACCAGCAGACTGAACATATCGAACACTGGACGCAGATTGACCCGCGCATTAGCTGGTTATCTAGAAAATGCGCGGAGTTATACCCGGAAAAAATTTTGGTGATCGCGGCAAATGCCGATACTGCTCTGGATATCGTCCAGCACTTCAGGACGCAGACTGGTCTGCATGCTACCGCTTTTCATCAGGGCCTGAGTATCGTAGAACGTGACAGGGCGGCGGCATTCTTTGCAGATTTTGAAACCGGTAGCCAGATACTCGTCTGCTCAGAGATCGGCAGTGAAGGCCGCAACTTCCAGTTTGCACACCACCTGGTATTGTTCGATCTACCGATTAACCCGGACCTGTTAGAGCAGCGTATAGGTCGTCTGGACCGGATCGGTCAGACCGACACCATCTGTATCCATGTGCCGTATATGGTGAGCACGGCCCAGGAAGTCTGTTATCGCTGGTATGATGAAGCACTGCAGGCATTCGACCATACCTGCCCGGCCGGGCATTCGGTCTATAAACGGGTGCAACATGAGTTACAGGATGTGCTCAAGATTGCCAGCCAGAACAATTCGGATGAGGCGGATAAGATAAGCATACCTCTGGAAGCATTGATCAGGCTGTCGAAGAAACACTATCAGGAGTTATCTCAATCATTGCAGCGTGGACGAGATCGTCTGCTGGAATATAACTCATGCCGCCCGGTCATCGCACTGGATATCAAGCGAAGGGCTGAAATTGAAGATCAATCCACAGAACTCGCTGATTACATGGAGAACGTCTACGACTGCTTCGGCATAGATAATGAGTTACATAGTGAAGGCTGTTATATCATCTCACCGACGGAACACATGCTCAGCCAGTTTCCAGGGCTGACCGAGGACGGTATGACGATCACTTATGACCGGAATATCGCACTTAGTTTTGAAGATGCGCACTATGTGACATGGGAGCACCCATTAACGGGAAATGCCATCGATATGGTGCTGACGAATGAGATGGGCAATACGGCCGTTACGGCTGCAGAGTATGCCGGTGTCAAGGCTGGCAGCGTGCTTCTCGAATGCCTGTTCTCGATAGAGAGTGCGCCAGTGGAAGCTGTGCAGAGCCACCGTTATTTACCACCGACCATGATCCGGGTGGTATGTGATGAACGAGGTGCCGATCACGATAGCCGATTGTCGCATGTATCGATCAATGCGAAGCATCAGTTCGTTGATAAGGGTATTGCTAACAAGATAGTAAAAGCCAAGAAAAAAATACTTAAAGCGATGCTGCAGCGGAGTGAAAAATTTGCTGAGTTGAAAGCGGCAAAAGTTCTGCATCTGGCACAGCAAAATGCTACCGATACTTTAAACAAAGAAATCAACAGGTTAAAGGCGTTATCTGAAGTTAATCCTAATGTTCGTGCAGATGAGATAGCCTACTTCGAAAATCAGCTATCCAGACTGACTGAAGTCATCGATGCAGCAAATCTGCGGCTGGATGCTGTCAGGGTCATCGTCGCAACATAAAGCAGGATTCACTGAAGGGTTGTCCGGGCGTAGTGGAAGCCCTGTAAAGACCGCTACCGACTATAAGCGGACATACGGGAAAACATTTTTTTGCCGCGAAGGACGTGCCCGAGCGAAGCGACAAATACCCTTGGGGTGCGAAAAGCGCGAAGAAAAGCTTAAAAGTAAAATCACTGCTGTCCCGTTAACTTTCTCTTTTACCACCAGAAAGGGCAATAGCATCGGTTTATATGATATGGTTATATAACTCGAGACACGAAATCCAGCAGATGACGGAGACACGCTGTAAACACATCTATGTGCGCTCGGATGCCGCGTCCGTGCGGCATACGGTCTCAGTCATTTGCTGGATTTCATTCCTTCAAGACTCAGAGACTGATGTAACTAAACCCCTGCTCCTGCAGTTTCATGATCCCATCTACCCCGATTGGTACGATCACAGCAGCATCTATCAAGTCTTTCTCGGTCCAGTTAAGGCTTTTCATGGTATTTCCACAGGCCTGAAATTTAACACCGTATTCGTTGAGTGACTGTACACGCTGTTGTTGCATCGGTGAGATAGCACGCTTGGGGCGTTTACCGAGCAGGTTCAGGCCAGGACCAAAGGCAGCGACAACCAACTCGATGTCATCTCCGTATTTTCGGAGCATCTCGCCACAGGAAAAAAGCACGTGATCGATATACTCATGATCGGCCCTGTTGCACTGGTAGACCAGCCGATGCAATGATTTGTCATCGAAATGGGTTTCGCTATGATGGGCGTTAGCTTTGCTCGAAAGGCCGGCACCGCCGAGTCCGATACCCAACAGTGATAAGAACTGGCGTCGTTTGGTAAATTTCATCGCTTCTCCTCTGCATACGCTTGCTTACTTAGTAGAATATTTTTTCATAAAGTTCCAGGCTTCATGTGTGGCCTCGAGGTCTTTATTCTGATTTCCGACCAGCCATCTCGCCAGCATCGGTACATCATATTTTATCGAAGGCATGGTGTGGCCGGCACCGGTTACTTCATAAAACCACAGATCGGCACTGCCTGCAGCCGTGGCTGGAAACATTCTTTTGATGATACGACTGTGGTCTGCTTTATTGAGATCAGGCAGTGTTTCGAGCTGCATCGTGGTGTTCGATCTGTTTACTTTGAGCCAGTATCGCAGGGTGCCTTCAGATGACAGTAAATGAGGCCCCTTTTTTCTTATCTGGCCACCCTGCCACAGGACCAGAGGGTCATCCGTCGAATTCATGATCATCAGTGGCACGGCATAGCCTGCTTCGCTACAGTCTGACTGTACAGGTTGATTAGCGATAAAGACAGCAGCAGCGGCAAACCTGCTGCCCAGTTCGGTAAGCAGTCGAAAAGTCATCATGCCACCGTTGGAGGCTCCTGAGACATAAACTCTGTTTAAACTGGTCTGATAGTGCTGATGTGACCAGTCGATCAGGCTATCGATAAATCCCACATCATCTGCCGTCGATGCCGAACCATTATCTTTAATCGGTATCCGACAATCATTCCAGTTTTGCCTGTCCCCGCCGGGGTCACCTTTTTTGATATTGATACCATTCGGGGCTATCAGTAAAAATCCCTCTTTATCAGCCAGTGTCTGCCACTCCTGTGATCCACCTGCCCTTTTTTTGAAGATTTTACGCATACTCTGTGTGCCACCATGCAGGACGAAGACGACAGCGGGATTATCGGCAAGCGATCGGGGGCGATAAACACGAAAATAGCGGGTCAGTTTGCCATGTGACAGGGAAAATTCAGACCAGCCTGTCATATCAGTGTCAGGCTGGTTGGAATCAGCCAGGATGGGCAGTGTATAAAAGTTGAGAAGAAGGATGAAAAAAAGTGATGTCTTAAACATTATTGCTACTGCTGGATATAGATTATAATCACCTGGGTCGACTCTCTATTTATCTCAGCTAACTGTAACACAGGTATCGCCTTGTTTTCCGAACTACTCTTTGATGAACCTCTGCTCAATGCCATTAAATTTCTTGGTTTTGATGAATTAACACCGGTACAGGCTGTAGCTATTCCGCAAGCTCTTGCCGGTAAAGATCTGATCGTGAATGCAAAAACAGGCAGTGGTAAAACCCTGGCCTATGTATTGCCTATGCTACAACAGATACTGGATAACCCGCAGAGTGTCAGTCAGGCATTGATCCTTGTGCCCACGCGCGAACTATGCCGTCAGGTTAATAAACAGTGTACCTTGCTGTCTCAGTACACCGAGATAAGCAGTGTGGTCATCATCGGTGGTGAAGATCCAAAACATCAGCTTAAAGCGTTACAAAGATACCCGGATATCATCGTCGCGACACCAGGGCGGTTACTGGAGCACGTCAAACGGGGGGTTATCGACCTTGATTCCATCAATATACTGGTGCTCGATGAAGCAGACAGGATGCTGGATATGGGGTTTAGTGCGCAGGTCATCGAGATCGCCAGCCAATGCAATGAAGAATGCCAGACCGTTCTGTATTCTGCCAGCTTTAATGAAACCAGATTTGAAGTCCTGACCGACCATATCTTGTCTGAGGCTGAGATGCTCCGGATCGATGGCACGCGAGAGAACAATCAGAATATCATCCAGCAAAAGATTCCGGTGGATAACGATGGGCACAAACTGGATCTATGTCATTACCTGCTCGACAGAAAAAATGATGAGATTGAGTATAACAAGGCCATCATCTTTGCCAATAAGAAAGAGACCGTTAACCGGATCAGTGGCTGGTTGCAGTCAAAGAATATCATGTCTGCAGTTATCCATAGCGATGTGAGTCAGGACAGACGCAATGATATGTTGCGTAAATTCAGGAATAAAGATATCGATATCATTGTCGCTACCGATATCGCATCACGCGGCCTGGATATCAGTGATCTTGATCTGATCATTAACTTTGATGTACCACGTAACGGTGAAGACTATATGCACCGTATCGGTCGTACCGGCAGGATGTTCGAAACGGGCATGGCTATCACTCTTGTCAATTCTCAGGAATGGAACAAGATGATAAGCATCGAAAATTTTCTGAATTTTGAAAATATCGAACGCAGTATCAAATCGCTTACCGGGACTTACAACGGCCCGGAAAACAGAAAGTCATCCGGTAAGGCATATGGGGCAAAACGGAAAAAAATAAAAAAGCAAAAGAAAACCAAGATGAAGACAAAGATCAGAGTCCGTGACAGAAAGAATATCGGAAAACGTCGACAACCGACCGATTCGGAGCGAGAGAAACATGAGTCATGATTTACCACTAAGCCATATCTAACGGTCTGTCATCTGCCATGAAAAAAAGCAGTGTGCTCATTCCTCTGTCATTCCTGGTAGCAGGATTTCTTTCTGCCTATATTATCTTTGATACGAACTCATCTATGGATATCGTCCCGGGTTTCTCTTCCGACGAACCTGTATCACATAGCGGAAGTAGCGATAAGATTGCCAACCCTTTTTTGATAAAAGATACCGATGAATCTGATGTAAGTCGTATCGATTATCTCGAAGTTGAGGTGAAGAAAATAAAACAGCAATTAGAGCAGATCAATCTGACATTACAGGATCTATCCCGTACTGC
>DROB01000286.1 GCA_011321985.1 Gammaproteobacteria bacterium
CCCTGCTCCTGATACTGCCCCACTTTCTCGAAACCCGACATCTTTATTTTTTTACGGACCACAGACGCTGGCCGCCACCATAAGATAAAATAATGCACGACACTTCGGATCTGCACCTGAAAGTGATCCAGTACCATCTCTCTTATCTCGGAAATTTTTTTCTCAGGAAAACACAGTGATAGATTTGTCTCAACAATATTGAAACGTCTTCTGTTTCTTCTGGCAACAGAACGCCCGATGAAACTTCCGATCCGATCCGTCAACGACATAGGTAATAATGTCACGACGAAAAAACATACCAGGCCAACCCACGTCAACCCGTTCCCGGGAGAGAGCAAGGACCATCGAAAACGGTATCTATCGTGATTCGAGCTATTGGAACTCATGGTTTCGGTGTACCACTTCTCTGTTATTTACGCCAGAAAGCAGGCATCAACAAGACTAACAATGTAAATATCTCGAGTCGCCCGAGCAACATCGAGAAACATAACACGTATTTATTAAAGTCGGATAAACTCGAATAGTTCGCCGTCACATCACCCAGACCCGGACCCATGTTATTCAACGTCGCCGCAACAGCTGAGAAGGCCGTAACCTGATCGAGACCGGTGAACATCAAGGTCAGCATCATCAATGTGAACAGAGCGATATAAGCGGCAAAAAATCCCCAGACTGCGTCGATGACAGAATCTTTCACCGGCTGCTTACCCAGTTTTACTTTCACCTGTGCGTTCGGGTGAATCAGGCGAAAGATCTCCCGCTGCCCCTGTTTTATCAGTAATAAAACGCGTATGACTTTGATGCCACCACCGGTCGATCCGGCACAGCCGCCGACAAAACTCGAAAAGATCAGCAACACCGGGATAAACACCGGCCAGGTAGAATAATCGGTGGTGACAAACCCTGATGTCGTGGTGATCGACACCGTCTGAAACACCGCTTCGCGAAATGCCAGAGGCAGGTCGTGCAGTATCGATTGTGTATACAGCACGTAGGTCGACAGCGAGAACACCACCGTCAACATCACCATATAAAAACGGAATTCCGCATCATACAAATAGGCTCTGACACTCCTGGAACGGACAGCAGTAAAATGCAGGGCAAAATTGATACCACCGAGAAGCATAAAGATGATGGCGACCCACTCGATGGCCTGATTATCAAAATAGTTCACACTGCTATCGTGTGTCGAAAACCCCCCATTCGAGACTGTCGCAAAACTATGCGCCACCGCATCAAAAAAGGTCATACCTGCTACCCAGTACGCTAAGGCGCATATCACGGTCAGGCTAAGATAGATATACCATAGGGCTTTAGCCGTCTCGGCTATCCGGGGTGTCAATTTGCTGTCCTTAACAGGGCCGGGTGTTTCCGCCCGGTAGAGCTGCATGCCCCCGACACCCAGCATCGGCATCACCGCCACCGCCAGCACGATGATCCCCATCCCGCCCAGCCATTGCAGCTCCTGCCGATAAAACAGGATACTGTGTGGCATGCTATCCAGACCAACGAGCACGGTCGCTCCGGTGGTGGTCAGGCCCGAGATAGACTCGAATAGTGCACTGGCAAAATTGATATGCATGCCTTCATAGGTGTAGAAAGGCAACGAACCTGCTGTACCCAGCACCAGCCAGAACAGGACCGCGACAATAAAACCGTCACGCAGACGCAGGTCATTATTTTTATTCCTTACCGGTAAGAACAACAGGAAACCGACACCCAGTAAAAAAAGATAACTGTAGAAAAAATTGTGAGCCGTACCCTCTTTATATATCAGGTCGATGACCACCGGTGGCAACAATGTCACACTGAACAGCATAACGAACATGCCGATAATTTTTTGTATGACAGCGGCCTGCATATTAAACCGGAAGACCAGATATCATGTAAGGAAGCTTATTCATGACTAAAAAAATGATACATCGACCTGGAACAGTTTTTCCACTGCATGAAATTTATTCTTGTTTAGCAGGAACAGGATGAGATGATCTTCATTTTCGATAACGATATCATGATGCGCCATGATAACTTCATCACCTCGGATGATGGCACCGATGGTGGTGCCTTCCGGTAATTTGATCTGCTCTACAGTTTTGCCGACCACTTTGGACGTTTCGCTATCACCATGTGCGATCGCTTCGATCGCTTCGGCCGCACCCCGGCGTAATGAATGTACAGCAACAACGTCGCCCCGACGAACATGGGCGAGCAGACCACTGATGGTGATCTGTTGCGGCGATATCGCAACATCGATAGTACCTTCACTCTCCATCAGATCGACATAAGCGTGACGGTTGATCACCGACATCACTTTCCGCGCACCCAGCCGCTTGGCCAGCATCGATGATAAAATATTCGCTTCATCATCATTGGTCAGTGCACAGAACACATCCATCTGATTAATGTTTTCTTCCAGCAACAAATTTTCATCGGCAGTGTCACCGAGCAATACGATCGTATTATTCAGATCACACGACAGTTCTTCTGCCCGTTCTTCATCGCGCTCCATAATCTTAACGTTGTATTTTTTTTCGAGTGACTGTGCCAGCCGCTTGCCGATGTTTCCACCGCCTGCCAGCATGATACGCTTGATGGGCTTATCCATCCTGCGCAGCTCCGACATCACTGCGCGGATATCTTTTCGTGCAGCGATAAAAAACACTTCATCATCGGCTTC
>DROB01000287.1 GCA_011321985.1 Gammaproteobacteria bacterium
TGCACCGCCAGATGATATCAGTATCGGTAATATTGTGACGGTGAATGGCGACCATACTGCATTATCTGTTGATATGGATGTCGGCGAATATGCTGCATTGGGGCCACGTGTCGTCACCATTCAAACAGCAAATGGTTCGACAACGCTAGCAAGTTTATCGATAAACACCCTCACTATTGCAAATGCCATTGCCGGTGAAACACCAGTTACGTCTTTCCCTTTGGGGGTCGTTGTTGGATCAGGCAGTACAGCATCTACAAATATTGATCTATTTTCACCAGAGCTAAGCATTATTCGGGGTGCAGGTGTAACTTCAATCCAGCCACTCAGCTCGATGACAGGCACGACCGTTACCCTAACGATTAAGGGTTACGAACTAGCAAGCGTGTCTGCCGTTAATTTTGAGCCAGCACAAGGTGTCTCTGTTGGTGCACCTCAGATTGCAGCCGACGGTTTATCTTTAACGGTTGATGTCACCATTGATGCTAGCGCGCAGATAACAACTCGTCAGCTAACTGTGGTTTCAGCTGGTACCAATTTGCCGTTTATTAAATCCGAATTTTCTCGTTTTGATATTTTAGGCCCACTACCGGTGGTTAATTTTATTTCGCCCAATTTTATCGTTGCTGGCAATACATCGGTAATAGATATTCATGGAGATTCTATCGACACGGTTAATTCAGTCAGAATTGACCCATCACAGGGGCTAACTGTATCTGCGCCACAACTGAATGCAGATAACTCTATTGCTACGGTTCAGGTTACTGCTGACCTAACAGCGCCACGAGGCAACCATACGTTAATTGTGAGTTCAGCATCGGGTGAAAGTACTGCCATACCCTCAGCGGCAAATCAGTTAAACGTTGTTGATGCTGAAGTTCTGACGGTAAATAGCTCATTAGTCTCGCCATTGCTCGGTGTCCTAAAAGGTAGTGATCCGACGAGTGTGGTAACACATGACTATACAGTAGCATCTGACTTACTCGGCATCCTTATTCCTGAATCTCCAACGACAGCAACTCAATCGTATTATGGTCAAAAACTGTCTGTCGTTAAGGGTGGATATGTTGGGTCGGTATCACCAGACGCTATGCAAGTGGGTACAACCTCGTCAGTTATTATTTCAGGTGTCGGCATGCAGGATGTTTCAGCGATTGAGGTATTGCCGAGTGACGGCGTTACTGTGCAATCGCCATTAATGATAAATGCCGGTGCAACTGAGGTAACTGTTGATATTGTTGTTGCGGCTGATGCAGCGAAAACCCTTCGACAAATCATCGTTCATCAAAACGGTGACACAACAAGTCGTTTACCATTTGTTAAAGCTGACGCTTCATTAATTGCTATAGCAGGTGGTTTACCGACAATCGATTCAATAAGCCCAGTATTACAGGTAGCCAACAGCCAGTTTGAACTATTAGTCAGGGGGCAGGGGATGCAGGAAGTAACAGCTGTTAATGCTTATGACGGCAACGGTACCCTTGAATCACTAATTGTCTTTGGTACGCCTGCCATCAATGTTGATGGAACTGAGTTACGAGTTCCTGTTATTGTCGACAGGCTCGTTCCATCTGGCACGAAAGCCATCGTCCTGGCCGTGCCAGTAGGGCAGACAAATACTGTGCCAACACCCGTAAATACATTAACTATTGATACAGTAATAAACTAAACAAAAACTTGATTAACTTAATAGCGTAATTATACCAATTACATTTGAACAGTGAGGAAACCATCATGAAAACATTAAGCAGGAAGAGCAGTCTGGCTAACTTGTTAGCCCTGGTATTATTGCCAGCAGGTCAAGCTATTGCATATAACAGCGGTAGTACTGGTGCTGACGGCGCATTCAACCCGGTTGTAGATACGGAAGTTGTGTTACCGCCTGATGGTATTTTTAATTACACTACGGTAAATGTCCCGGCAGGTGTGACTGTTACATTCAAGAAGAACCAGGTCAATACACCTGTTACCTGGTTGGCTACAGGCGATGTAACGATTGACGGAAAAGTTATTTTGTCAGGAACCAATTCAGCCGACGTTGGCGCTGCTGGTAATGGAGCTATAGGTGACGATGGCTTGCCCGGTCTTGCTGGTCCGGGTGGCTTTGATGGTGGTGTTGCCGGCGGTTCTAATAGTCAACTGGGTAGTGCTGGTTTTGGGCCTGGAAGAGGTTTACCAGCTACTGGTTCAGGTACTTATACTAGTACAACGTATGGATGTGGAGGTGCGGGTGCGGGATATTCAACCGCAGGTGGCAATTCGGGCAGCCATACATCAGTATCAACTAACTGGTGCTATGTATCTAAAGATGGTGCCACTGGTGGAGGTGAATATGGAAACCTTGACGTTCTTCCCTTAATTGGTGGTTCTGGTGGCGGCGGTGCAAGCGGTGGCTTCACTACTGCCGGATCTGGCGGTGGTGGCGGCGGCGGTGCTATATTGATTGCGTCTTCAACAACCGGAACAGTTAATGGTGAGCTGAAAGCTGACGGTGGTAACAGTGGTGCAGTAAATAGTGCCAGTGGTGGTGGCTCTGGCGGTGGTGGTGCTGGTGGTGCTATCCGCATTATTGCAACGACTGTTGGTGGTAATGGTGTTATATCGGCTAGTGCAGGGCAATCTGGCACAGTAACTATTCCAGGTTATACTTGGCCTGGTTTCTCTAAAGGCGGTAATGGTGCAGACGGTAGAATACGCCTGGAAGCAGAAAATTTCTTACGTACAACCGCTACCACGCCAAGCTATTCATTGGCGTCACCAGGTGACCTGTTTGTACCTGGTCTGCCAGGTGTAAGAATTACGTCTGTTGCAGCAGTGGCTGCACCAGCTATCCCATCCGGTAATGCTGATATTGTGCTGCCGATTACGACAGCTAACCCTGTGGTAGTAAATATAGAAAGTAATGGTGTTCCTGTCGGAAATACTGTGAAAATCACCATGATTCCAGCAACAGGAAACCCTGTTTCAGTTGTAAGTAGTGCTTTGACAGGTACAGCTGCATCAGCGACGGCAACGGCCAATATTAATTTACCCGAAGGTCCAAGCGTGTTACAGGCAGAAGTAAGTTACTCAGTTATCAACTAACTGTTAGTAACGCAGACAATCTTAGTTAATAAAAACAGATGCAAAAAAATCGTGTATTACTGCGGTTTATTTTTAACTTATGTAGAGCATGCATTTATTAGTATGGAATATGCGAGCTTGTCAAAACGTCATGGAGCGTTCTTTTGATGGTTAATAATCGACTTGTAAAAAGCTTTTACAAAAACATTCAGATGAAGCGTCGCGGTGTGGCGTTTTTGTGGCTGCTTTTGTTAATGCCCATATCATGGGTTGTGGCTTTGGTTATTAATCCTACGTTTGAGGATGTTAATGACGTTAGTTTTTATACACGGGTCTTGGGTACAACAGTAAATAAGGAAGTGATACGCGTTCGAGCTAAGAATGACAGCGCACAAGCAATAACAGGTAGTTTTAGATTGGTTGTTGGTGATGCCAGTTTACCTATAAAAGGCGCAGCAGGCTTAACAGAACAGGGCGAGCCTTATTTTCTGTTTAAAAAAGGTGCTATTTTAACGATACCACCAGGTGGTTCTATTCGTACACGTATTAGTAGTGCGCCACTGGAAGGTGATTACTCTGACGCTAGTGATGATGACGACCTGTCGATATACAGTTTCAGATTAGAACGCAGGATTAGGCCTGAATTTAATCAACAGCCAGTTGCTAACGCTGGTTTTGATCAACGTCGAAAAAAAGGGGACCTAGTTTACCTGGATGGCAGTCAATCATTTGATTTAGATGGTGAGCGCTTAAGTTATAACTGGGTAATCGAGAAAAAACCTGCTGCGTCTACAGCAACATTATCTAATTCAAACAGTGCTAACCCCCACTTTACAATTGATGTACGTGGTCGTTATGCATTTGCTCTTTACGTTAATGACGGCACTGAAAATAGCCTCTTTGATCGCGTTAAAATAAGAACGCGCAATGTGCGGCCTGTTGCTCAGGCAGGAGACAATCAAATCATCGTGCCGGGTGATATTGTTCAACTTGATGGCGGTAAATCAACAGATGCTGATGGGCAGCCTCTTACATATTCATGGCTTTTAGAGACCTTCCCAGAAGGCAGTGCAGCAACTCTTGATGATGTTAATTCAGTTCGACCTAAGTTGACAACCGATAGCTCTGGACAATATGTACTACGGTTAAAAGTTAATGATGGAAAGCGAAATAGCAAACCAGACAGGATCACTATTACAGATGGTAACGTTCAGCCTCTCGCAAATGCAGGTGTGGATCAGACGGCACTTCTTAATGCTGTAATACAGCTCGATGCAAGCGCATCATTTGCATTAGACGCTCAGCCGCTTACCTATCGTTGGTCATTGGTCAGCATACCAGATAGTAGTGTCAGTACGCTTAGCGACCCTGGTGCTTTAAAACCGACACTAACCATTGACCAGCCTGGTGATTATATTGTTCAGTTAATCGTCAATGATGGTATACAGGATAGTCAGCCTGACCAACTCGTTATCTCTACCAACAACGTTCGCCCTGTGGCCGAAGCTGGGGATGAGCAAGAAGTTGAGATCGATTCAATGGTTCAGCTCAATGCAATCAATAGTTTTGATGCAAATGCTGACATATTAAGTTATAAATGGTCGATGCTTCACAGGCCGGACAGTAGTGTTGCCACGCTATCCAATATCAGTGATATCGTCACCGATTTCATTGCAGATATACCCGGCCAATATGTTGTACAGCTGGTTGCAAATGATGGTCAGCTCGATAGTTATGCTGACACTGTTGTTATCACAGCGCTAACACAGATAAACCATCCCCCAACAATACAATCTTCGCCAATTCTTACGGCACAAACAGACACGCCATACAGTTATACGGTAGTTGCTACTGATGCAGATAGTGATAGCCTGACCTATACACTTGCGCAGTCGCCAGCAGGTATGCTGATTAATTCAACGACGGGGCTGATCACATGGCTACCAACCGCATCGGGCACTTTTTCTGTTGCAGTAAAAGTTGCCGATGGACAGGGCGGCGAAGCAAATCAAGCATTTACCATTGATGTTACCCAACCAAATGTGGCACCGGTTATTACATCCATCCCTGTTATCTCTGCGCTTACCGATACGTTATATACCTATAATGTCGTAGCAACTGATGATAATAATGATGTGCTTAGTTACTCGTTAACACAATCACCTCAGGGCATGATCATTGACTCAACAACAGGCATTATTACCTGGACACCTATTGCGGCAAGTTCCTCTCCTGTTACCGTGCTGGTCAGTGATGGCCGTGGTGGTGATGTAACGCAATTATTTACAATTATTGTTGAGTTATCTAACCAGGCACCTGCTATTCAGTCATCACCTGTTATTGTCGGTCAAACAGATGTCGTATATTCCTATACAGTGACAGCGTCAGACGCAAATGGCGATGCACTAACATACACGCTCACGCAATCGCCAGCAGGCATGGTTGTTAATGGTGCCACTGGTCTAATCACCTGGACACCAACAGCTACAGGTTCATACCCTGTCACCGTCCAGGTCAGTGATGGTCGAGGCGGCCTTGATGAGCAGCTATTTGTCATTACAGTAACGCAGTCGAATCGTGCCCCGGTAATCTCTTCCGCACCGATAACTCAGGCAACAATAGATCAGGCATACAGCTACCAGGTAGTCGCCAGTGATGCAGATGCGGATGTATTAAGTTATCGCTTGTTGTCATCACCGCTCGGGCTAAACATAAATTCTTCAACAGGTTTAATCAGCTGGCAGGTAACAGAGCTGGTAACAGCAACCGTCAATGTGGAAGTTAGTGATTCTAAAGGTGGCGTGGTAACACAACAATATACGATCAGTAGCACTTATCCTGCCAATAATCAGCCCCCTGTCTTTGCTGCATTAGCCGATAAAGTAGTACCGATTGGCACAACACTGAAAATGCAGTTAAATGCGCAAGACCCGGAAGGCAAGGCTATAAGCTACAGTGTACGGCCACTGCCATTGCCCGCAAATCTCACCCTAAATACTCAAACTGGTGAGATAGTGTTTAAGCCGCAAGCGACACAAAGTGGTACGTACAATCTGATTATCAGCGCGAGCGATTCACGTTTTTCAATAGCGCAACCTTTGAAAATCACCGTACCACCTGTCGATTTAAATGCACCGACTAACTTTCGTGGGCGTGTTGTAGATGCTAATAGCGCCAGTGCAGGTGTAGAACTTCCCATTGTTGGCGCAACTATTTCTTTCTTGAATACCGGGATCTCTGCCGTTACTGATACTCAGGGGTACTTTACTTTAACTAATTTACCACCAACAGCAACTGTATTTAGTATCGATGGTGGTACGGCTAATCTTGCACCAGGTGGTGCCAGTTATGCTTCTTTCAGGGAAGTGTTAAGCCTGATTGAACATACCGATAATATCGAAACTCGTCCGTTTTATATGCCAAGAAATAACATGGCAAGCATGACGCAGGTCGATCCGAATCAAACCACAATGGTGGAAAACACCGATCTGGGCGTCACGCTTGAAATCCCGCCTAATACCGCAATGAATGAAGATGGTACGCCCTTTATCGGCCAGATCTCCATAAGTGAAGTACCCAAAGGATTAGCCCCGGCATCCATGCCTGCTAACTTTAATCCAGCCTTATTGGTAACAATACAGCCCGCAGGTGTTCGTTTTACGACACCAGTGCCGATTACCTTTCCAAATAGTGATAACCTGCCTGCGGGGACTGAATTTAGCATTATGTCGGTAAACCCGGATACAGGCATGTTTGCACCAGTAGGTACAGCCCGTGTAAGTGCGGATGGCAAGCGCATAGAAACCATTAGCGGCGGTATTGTTGAAGCAGACTGGCACTTCCCATCTATACAGGCAATAGCTGATATTTTATTTGGCAATGGCGATAACGCGGGCACCAATGGCTGCGATACAGGTTCAACAACCTGTTTGAAAGATGGCCGTATGAGCCAGTCCGTGAGTCTTCCTGAGTACCGTTCGCTCGAAGCCGACAGGGCAGTATCTTTAACCTACCAGACATCACGGGCTGGCCAGGTAGCGCAGGCACTGCAAAATCTGGGATCGACACGGTTTGGTAATCGCCCACGCATTCGTATAAAAATCATTTACAAGCGTGTACGCGCATCGGCAGGAGGAGCCCAGCAGGTGGTTGGTCCGCCACCCACGCCCGACTATACCAAAATAACCACCACGATCGCCGGTATAGAAGGGACGGAAACCTACCTTGGGATACCGCCTCTCAATCAGGACAACGTGTTTACCGGTGTTGCCCTTGAAACGGCAGGCCTTGATACAGGCATGTACACCGCTAAAACAACGGTCGTCGCAAAAGTGGGCTTTTCTATTTCAGGTGTAACGAATAGTACAGAGACGCTAATTATTAATGAAAGCGGTAGTCCATTTGGTGCAGGTTGGATGATCGAAGATGCTGATCGCCTGCATTTTCATGCCACCACGGGTACTGCCTTACTGGTATCCGCAGATGGTCGCTACAGAGTTTATAAATTCAATAAGACCTCGCAGACCTATGTAACACCAGCCGGTGATTTTTCTACATTGGTTAAAAATGCTGATAGCACTTATACCCTGACCGACCAGTTTGGCAACCAGTCCTTCTTTAACAGCCGTGGACTACAAACAGAAAGACAGGATTTAAACGGCAACAGTACTGTGTATGCGTACAATATCGATAATCAACTTGTCAGCATAACTGACCCTGTCGGCAAACAAACCCTGTTCAATTACAGCAATGGTCGCATAACCAGTATTACTGATCCTGCCAGTCGTATTACTCAATTTGAACACGATAGCCTGGGCAATCTGACGCGTATCATTTACCCAGACAGTTCAGAAATGAAATACGAATATGCGGGGCATCTATTAACGAAAAGAACGGATGAGCGCAATAATGTAACAGAGTATCACTATGATGAAGATGGTTTTAATACCCATGTTACCTTGCCGGATAATAGCCAGCGTGGTGTCAGAAGCAGTCTGTCGAAAGGTTTTGCTGATCAAAGCAGTACCATCAATAATCCATTAGAAACATTTATTGATCAAACCAGCGGTACCTATTTTAACGCCCGCGGAAATGTCAGTGAATTTGAACTTGACGAGCGCAGTTACACCACCAAATCCGTTGACTCTTTGGGGCGCGTTACGCTTTATGAGCGCGATGCAAATAGCCGACCAATAAAGACCACGCGTCCAAACACCTCGGTTCTGACTAAAACGTTTGACGCCCTGGGTAATACGACATCGGAGCGAGAAGAGTTTAATGGTGCGTTATATCAATACACCTACGACAGCCACAGTTTGATCACAAGCATTACCAACCCCAATAATCATAGCGTAACAGTCACTCGTGACCTGAACGGTAACCCAATAAAAATAGTCAATGAACTGGGTCATACCACAACGATAGATTTTGACGGTAGAGGCTTACCAATACGTATAATCACCCCGAATAACCTTGAAATTGTCCGCATATATAACGCAGAGGGTCTGCTTGAAACCCAGATAGAAACCCCGCCAGCCAGTTCGCCCGGCAATGTACGTACCAGCAACTACCAGTACTATGCCAGTGGCCTGCTCAAACAGGTGAATACTGCTGACGGACGCATTTATACTTACACGTATGATCAGCGTAGTCGACTGCTGAGCATCACAGACAATCTTGGGCAAAAACAAACGGCACAATATGACAGTTACGGCAATATCATTGCTGTTGATACCACTAATTCTGATGATAGCCCGGCGCTACATGTTGAATATAGCTACGACAGCCGCAATCGCCTGACTGAAATGCGATTACCTCATCAGTCTGTTGATGCCATTACCCGTCTGATTCTGGATGGTGAAGACAATGTCACTGAGCTGATTGACCCTAAAGGCAGTCAGCGGAAGATGCATTATGACAAGGTTGACCGCCTGGATGAAAACACCCACCGCTTAAATGGCCTGTCACAATACAGTTATGACCTTAATGACAAAATCACAAAAGTCATCAGCCCCAACGGGGCCACCACTGACTATACATATGACCTGTTAGGCCGGCGGCTTAGTGAGACCAGCCCTGACCGGGGAACCATACAGTACCAGTATGACCTGGCCGACAACCTGATACAGCAAATCGATGCACGTGGAGTTATAACTGATTACACCTACGATGCCCTCGAACGCTTAAGCAGTAAAACCTTCTCAAGCAGTCCGGCAGAAAACGTAACCCTGGCGTACGATACCTGTACGCTCGGCATAGGACGCCTGTGCAGTATCATCGACGAAACAGGAACCAGCGCATACCAATATGATGCATGGGGCAACATCACCCAGCAACAAAAAACAGAACTGGGACAAACCTACGCCACGGCATATCAGTATGACGAAGGCAACAATATCAGCCAGATGATCTACCCCAGTGGCAGAATCATCAGCATTACTCGTGATAGTGTTCGCCGTATGCAGTCCATCAGCGCCACTGTCGAAAGAAATGGCATATCAACAAACCAGGCGTTGATGGCCAATAGCCTTTACCGCGCCGATGATCAGCTGATCCAGTGCAGTTTTGGTAACGGCCTAAGCGAAAGTCGAAGCTATGACCTGCAGGGAAGACTAACACAGCAAAACACAAATAATGGCGCAGGCATCACCGATCAACGTGTATATAACTATGACATTAATAGCAATATGATCAGCCGGATCGGTAGTGCACAAAACAGTACATATAACTATGACCTGTTAGACAGACTGATAGAAGATAGCCCGACAACAACACAGAACCTGGCTTCAAGACAAAGCAACCTGCAATACGACCAGAACCATAACCGTCAGCGTAAAACCAGTTACCTGCCCGATCTGGCAACGGCGACCAGCACCCAGACAAAAGCTTACAGCTACAATAGCTTAAGCAACCAACTGCTGGCAGAAGAAACCCTCAGCGTTAACCTGCCACTAACAGCGGTTAATGAAAATGAACA
>DROB01000288.1 GCA_011321985.1 Gammaproteobacteria bacterium
AGTTGATACCGACTATTTCACCTTCCGTATTGATCAGAGCGCCTCCAGAATTTCCCGGATTAACGGCGGCATCGGTCTGGATAAAGTTTTCGTAAGTATTCTGTGAGATACGGGTTTTTGCAGAGTATCGTCCGGTGGCACTGATTATTCCCTGTGTTACCGTTTGCCCGATCGAAAAGGGGTCGCCGATAGCAAGTACGATATCGCCTACTTTCAGCTTGCTTATGTCGGCGATGGAAAATGCCGGCAGGTTTTGTACATCTACCTTGAGTACGGCAAGATCGGTATCGGGGTCTGAACCGATGAGTTTTGCTTTGACGATCCTGCCATCATTTAAACGCACCCGTAGCTCATCTTTATGTGAGATAACATGATAGTTGGTCAGGATATAGCCGTCACTTTTGATGATCACCCCTGATCCCGCGCCTGTTATAGCTTTCCGCTTGGGTCTATGAGGTGAATTCTTGCCCAGGAAACGCTGGATGATCGTTTCGTTTCCTGCGGGAATATTGGTCTTATCGGCAGCAGAGCTGGACCAGACGATCGTCTGTATGCTGACCACCGCCGGGGCGGCTTTCACTACGGCCTCAGAAAATCCCCGGTGATTTTTATCCGGCGATAATTCGGTAGACTTATTGCCGCTGGATTGATCGAAATCAATGTTGATATCACCACGAAACAGCAGAATACCCAGGCCAAAAAACACACCGATAATCAGCCAGGCAAAAAAATAGACAAAGGAGTGCTTTTGTTGTTGCATGAGTTTTTGTTATCCCGTTGTTTTTATTAGTTTTATTATATTAAACTTGGCTAAAATGCTAATTTACGCTATTCTATGCGCCGCTTGCAACCGGTGCGTCCCTGTTTTACGTGTGGATTTTTATAAAATTCATCTACAGGGTTCGGAGTATTAACGCTTAATCAGGTATAAAAAAGGTTGCTCTGGATTACGGATAACAATTGATTCTCGATACAAGGGGTCAATTTTATCAACTTAACGTGTAATAAAAAATTTTATTTAATATTTGGAGATATCCAATATGTCTACTGATAATGTAGTAGATACGAAACGTCGCCGCTTTCTGGTCAATTCCACTTCGGTGGTTGCAGCAGTCGGTGCCGGTTTTGTAGCCGTCCCATTCTTATCCTCATGGATGCCAAGCGAGAGAGCTAAAAATGCGGGTGCACCTGTGGAAGTTAATATCAGCAAGATGTCAGAAGGGCAGTTGCTGATTGTTGAATGGCAGAGTAAACCTGTATGGATCGTTAAGCGTTCGGTGAAGACCCTGGCCGATCTGAAGAGAAATGATGATCACCTGCGTGATCCTTCTTCAGAAGAGGTCAGTCAGCAGCCTGAGTATGCGCATAACGAAAACCGCTCTATCAAGCCTGAGATACTGGTACTGGTCGGTATCTGCACACATCTGGGATGTTCACCAACGTTCCGTCCTGATATCGCACCTGCCGATTTAGGTGAGGACTGGTTAGGTGGTTTTTTCTGCCCTTGTCACAGTTCCAGATTTGACCTTGCTGGTCGTGTATTCCAGGGTGTGCCTGCACCGACTAATCTGGTTGTGCCACCACATAAATATGTAAACGACAACGTCATTATCATTGGCGAAGATGAGGAGGCGGCATAATGGGTAATTTAATGGCTTGGATAGATGAGCGTTTTCCAGCAACGAAAATGTGGAACGAACATCTGGCTGAATATTACGCACCAAAAAATTTCAATTTCTGGTATTTCTTTGGTTCGCTTGCACTGATGGTGTTAGTGATCCAGATTATCTCAGGTATTTTCCTGACCATGCATTACAAACCAGACGGCGCGATGGCGTTTGCATCTGTCGAGTACATCATGCGCGATGTGCCTTACGGCTGGTTGATCCGTTATATCCACTCAACCGGTGCGACGGCATTTTTTGTCGTGGTCTATCTGCACATGTTGCGTGGCCTGATGTATGGTTCATACAAGAAACCACGTGAGTTGCTGTGGCTGTTCGGTATGTTTATCTACCTCGCGCTGATGGCCGAAGCTTTCATGGGTTACCTGTTACCCTGGGGCCAGATGTCATACTGGGGTGCGCAGGTGATCATCTCTCTGTTCAGTGCGATTCCTGTCATCGGTGATGATCTAACGCTGTGGATTCGTGGTGATTTCGTGATCGGCGATGCTACCTTGAACCGTTTCTTTGCACTGCACGTGATCGCACTACCTTTCGTCCTTGTTTTCCTCGTCGTCGCACACATTCTTGCGTTGCATGAAGTGGGTTCGAACAACCCGGACGGTGTCGAGATCAAGAAAAACAAAAATGCAGAGGGTATCCCGTTAGATGGTATCCCGTTCCACCCTTACTATTCAGTTAAAGATATCGTTGGTGTGGTGGTGTTCCTGTTCTTCTTCAGTGCGATCCTGTTCTACCTGCCAGATGGTGGTGGCTACATGCTGGAGCATGCTAACTTTATCGCTTCTGACCCACTGAAGACACCTGAGCATATCGCCCCGGTCTGGTACTTCACTCCGTTCTATGCGATCTTGCGTGCTGTCCCCGATAAGTTGATGGGTGTCGGTGCGATGGGTGGCGCGATCGTGGTGCTGTTCTTCCTGCCGTGGATCGATCGCTGCAAGGTGAAGTCTATCCGTTACCGTTCAGTTATCTTTAAAGTTAATCTGATCGTGTTCTGCATCAGCTTCGTCGTATTAGGCTGGTTAGCTATGCAACCGGTTACTGAGACGATCACCTTCCTGTCTCGTCTGTTCTCAT
>DROB01000289.1 GCA_011321985.1 Gammaproteobacteria bacterium
CTCGATCGGCAGTCGCTGGATTTTACTGCGCCAGGAATAACGTGAGATGCGGGCCACACCTGAATCTATCACATACTTTATACCCGGCACCGTCAATGATGTTTCTGCAACGTTGGTAGCGAGGATAATACGGCGTTTACCTGAAGGATGAAATATACGATTCTGCTCTGCGTTTGATAAGCGGGCCAGCAAGGGCAGTATTTCAGTATTATCCAGCACACGATCATGCCTTTGTTTAAACAGGAAGTCCGCGGTTTCCCGTATGTCTCTTTCACCACTGAGAAAGACCAGGATATCACCACGGTCTATCCGGGTCAGCTCATTGACCGCATCAAGGATGCCTTCCTGTAGATTTTTATTCTGTTCACTGTCAGCACTCTGGTAAGGACGATATCTGACCTCTACCGGGTAAGTCCGACCCGATACATTGATCACAGGAGCATCATTAAAATGTCTTGAGAAACGATCAGGATCGATGGTGGCAGAGGTTATGATAATTTTAAGGTCTTTACGTTTTTGTATGAGTCGTTTCAGATAACCCAGCAGAAAATCGATATTCAGACTACGCTCATGTGCTTCATCGATGATGATGACATCGTACTGGTTGAGAAACGGATCGTGGTTGCATTCGGCTAGCAGGATGCCGTCCGTCATCAGTTTGATATAAGACCTGTCGTTCGATTGATCTGAAAAACGGACTTTGAAACCCACCTCGTTTCCCGGCACCGTGTTCAACTCTTCTGCGATACGTAACGAGACTGCACGAGCAGCCAGACGACGCGGCTGGGTATGACCGATCTTTCCTCTTATACCAAAACCCGCATCCAGACAGATCTTGGGCAGCTGTGTGGTTTTACCTGAACCGGTTTCACCACACAGGATCGTGACCTGATTATCCAGTATAGTTTCTTTTATGACATCGCTTTTCTGTGCGATGGGAAGATCACATGGATAGTCGATAACCGGCAGGTTATCTTTACGTGACCGTACTATGGCGAGCGAGCGCTCAATCTCTCTCATCAACTGAGCCATCTTCTGCTCAGGTGGCTTATTATCTCTGGAAGCCCTGTTTTTAATTTTCTGCAGGCGACGACGGAACCGAAACACATCGTTTAACATGCACTGGTTTATCTGATCTTCAAGGCAATGTGGGTCCAATCTCATAAAGTTCTGTACGTTTACCAGCCTGTCCTTCGGGACACGGCTCAAAGGCCAGACTCTACGTTATTACTTTTTACCTTGCAATATAACGGCTCTCGACAGAGGCTCTTTAAGTAAGCCTGTAAAAAAGTAAGCCTGTAAAAATACAGCAGTCAAACCAGCATCACGGCATCTTCAGGTTCACCCTCATCAGTTCAGGTCTCCCCTAATTCAGGTAACAGATGAGAGACCCACAGGGTTTTCTTAAAACGTTTATTGAAGAAGCCAAAGTGCCCTATCCGTTTTTCTCCGATATCCTCTGCCGAGATGCGGATCATAGTTTTATCTGCATCAGTATAAAAACCATGGAGTGAATCAATATTTTTTTCAGACATCAGCTCATCATCAGTAAACGATAACGAAGTAATCGGTGTCGTCACCGAACTGAATAATGCCCTTACCTTATCACCTTCCACACCGATCAGATATTCCGGGTGCAGACACCAGCCGCGCCACTGTTTTATCACCCCTTCTGGCAGATCACCGACCATATTTAATCGTTTTCCCGGGAAGTAGCCAAACAATCGGGTAGCGATGGGTGCAACAAAATACCACAATAACCATGCTCGATTTTTCATCTGTGGCGAGTTTTCCCGCCAGTAACCACTGCCGGAAGCGACCGTGATAGCTTTCGTGATACGTTCACGATTTTTTACCAGGCCGAGAGTCTGGCCGCCGAGACTATGCCCCAGCCAGTACAGCGGTTTACCGGGGGCACTCCCTGATGATGCATCGACCATGGCAACACAATCATCCTGTGCCCAGTCGGTGACAGATACATCAACATCTCTCAATTTCCCTGACAAGGATAAACCCGTACCAAAGTAATCGAAGGTAACGGCCAGATACCCCTGAGAGGAGAGCCATTCGGCAAAACAGGCATAATAATCCTGGCTGACCCCGATAGCCGGTACGATAAGTACCGCTGCTTTAACCTCCTCATCAGGAGAGTAAAATGTGGCCGAAATCTTGTGACCTTTTCCGGTTGTTATCGTCTGTGTGTCTATCACGCTCATGATTATAAGAGATCTCCCACCACGAAAAATAGATAAAATCTTGGTAAAATCTATGAAAACTCCGATTAATTCAGAGTTCCCCTATTTATTACTGAAACGGAGCAAGGCCACACATGCGCGGATACCGGGATTACATGGCCATATTCATCGCATATCTTGAACCAGTGTATCCTTCTTGTCCGTACTGCTAGTACACTTTCTAAAATGAACCCACGGCGATATTTTTGAATCGAAAAATTATACATATCGATATGGATGCTTTCTTTGCAGCCGTTGAACAACGTGATTTTCCGGAACTTAAAGGGAAACCCGTTATCGTCGGTGGCCAGCCTGATACTCGTGGTGTAGTTGCCGCCAGTAGTTATGAGGCCAGAAAATTTGGAATCTATTCCGCCATGCCTTGCTCACGAGCCTACCAGTTATGCCCACATGCGGTATTCGTCCGCCCCCGATTTTCAGCGTATAAACAGGCTTCCCGGGAAATCCATGAAATATTTCACGATTACACCGACATCATCGAACCACTGTCACTCGACGAAGCTTATCTGGATGTATCAGAAACCGACCTGTGCAAACATTCAG
>DROB01000290.1 GCA_011321985.1 Gammaproteobacteria bacterium
AAAAGAGACTTCTGAACAACCTGTTTACCACCAGCAACACAAACAGTAGCGTCAGAAATAAAAATATAAGGGGAACAGGCGGGGGCAACACTGAACATTGCTGCACGAGGACTGTGCCGAATAAAAATGCCAGCGCGTAAACAAACATCCCTGATTTGTTTTCCATCGATTTAATCCATTAAATATAAAAACACCACCGTGGCACTTCCGACTAACGATAGCACATTACCGGGCGCGGGTTAAATTGGTTTAGTGCGGCATCGCGGTTTGCAAACCGCTGCTACAGGTTTGGCTGCGTCTGCGTTTACGGTTTACAGACCGTATTTTTTCGTGTGGCGTACTGCATTTCAAAACCAGACAGGGTAAAAAGGTTATACTATCGGTTTTTACCTTAGTGATTCGCATTTCAGATAAACACGAAGCTCACAGCAACGATAACCATGCCACGCAAGATTTTTCAACGATTTTTACCCAGCCCCCAGGCGATCAAAGAAAATAAAACGCTTCGGATATTTGGTGACTGGCTGCACGCGCCCAATCTATGGCATTTAAACCGTCGATCTGTCGCCGGTGCCTTTGCTGTAGGTCTGTTTTTTGCCTGGATGCCCGTGCCCTTTCAGATGGCATTAGCGGCAGGCACTGCCATCTGGATCGGCACTAACCTGCCGCTGTCTATCGCTCTGGTCTGGATCACCAATCCGATCACTGTTCCACCCATGTTTTATTTTGCCTATATCGTCGGCACCTGGATCGTCGGTGAACCCGCCACAGACTTCAGCTTTGAATTGACCATGGACTGGCTTCTCAACGAACTATCGAGCAGCTGGAAACCTTTTCTGGTCGGCTGCTTTACGCTGGCTACCATGAGCAGCCTGCTGGGTTACATCACCATCAACATCTTTTGGCGATATTCGGTACTGAGTCGCCGTTCCTCTAACAGGCATCTAAAAAAATAATGGTCTGGAAACCCCACGCTACCGTCGCCGCTATCGTAGAACGTGACAACCAGTTTTTACTGGTCGAAGAGATCGTCAACGATGAATCGGTGATCAACCAGCCCGCCGGTCATCTAGATCCGGATGAAAGTCTGATCGATGCGGTAATCCGCGAAACACGGGAAGAGACCGCATGGCGATTTACCCCCGAAGCCATTACTGGCATCTATCTATGGAAACACCCGCATAATGGTGAAAGTTTTCTAAGGGTTGCCTTCTGTGGCAGCTGCGACGACCATGACACAGCACAGCCACTGGATGACGGCATACAGGCAGCCGTATGGAAAACACGCGTTGAGCTCCTGCAACAACAGGAAAAATTACGCAGCCCGATGGTCATCAACTGCATCGATGACTATCTTGCCGGTAAGCGATTCCCGCTCGATCTACTCATCGATGTCGCACCATGAAAAAACAGAAGATCATCACCGGTATGTCCGGTGGCGTCGATTCTTCCGTCGCTGCCCTGCTACTGATAGAACAGGGATACCAGGTCGAAGGCCTGTTCATGAAAAACTGGGAAGAAGATGACGATGAAAACTATTGTGCCGCCGCAGTCGATCTGAAAGATGCCAGTGCCATCTGCGATACCCTGGGCATCAGACTACACACCATCAATTTTTCCAGTGAATACTGGGACCGGGTCTTCCGACACTTCCTCGATGAGTACCGTGCCGGGCGTACTCCCAACCCTGATATATTATGCAACAAAGAGATCAAATTCCGTGCTTTTCTGGAACATGCCAAATCACTGGGTGCAGAGAAAATCGCCACCGGGCACTACGCACGCACCCGCAATATCGACCAGGTCACACAACTTCTGCGTGGCAGCGATGGCAATAAAGACCAGAGTTATTTCTTGCACGCCCTGAATCAATACCAGTTATCACATGCCCTGTTCCCTGTCGGAGAATACGATAAACCTTACATCCGGGAACTGGCACAAAAAAATGACCTTGTCACACATGATAAAAAAGACAGTACCGGCATCTGTTTTATCGGTGAGCGACGTTTCAATACTTTTCTGGAAAAATACCTGCCCGCCAGACCGGGCGATATCCATACCGTCGATGGCAAGAATATAGGCCGACATAATGGTCTGATGTATTACACCCTGGGACAACGCAAAGGTCTGGGCATCGGTGGCCTGAAAGAGAGCGATGAAGAACCCTGGTATGTCGTCGGCAAAGACCTGACAAACAATGTATTACATGTCGCTCAGGGCCATAATCACCCTGCCATGTTTCACTACACACTGGAGACGGGGGTGATTAACTGGATCACCGGAACCGAACCTGAAAACCGCGAATTAACAGCAAAAATTCGCTACCGTCAAAGTGATCAGTCCTGTACGATTACGAAAATAAGTGATGAAAAATACAGAGTAACTTTCGAACAGGCACAACGGGCGATCACCCCCGGGCAATCCGTTGTATTCTACCAGGACGCGGTCTGCCTCGGCGGTGGCGTGATAGAAACGATGTACTGAAATCGTTGCCGATGATTTTGATATACGCTCCATCCATGACCATAAAAGATGAAAAACCTTAATGTTACATAGCAAATATGATCAGACACTGGCCCTGGCCGGCATCTATCAGGCCGCTTCACTGGTAAAAAAAATTGCGAATACCGGTAAGGCGAATAATGCTCATATCGAATCCAGCCTGGAGACACTGTTCCGCTTTGATGCTAATACTGTCGAGGAGATCTATGGCAGTCTCGCAGGAGTCCGCCATGGCATAAGCGTGCTGTATCAGAACCTCAATGATCGATCAGAGAAAGATATCGATATAACGAGATACGTTGTCTCTTTACTCATGCTGGAAAGAAAATTATCAGGCAATAAAAAAATGCTCGAGAAGATCGACAGACAATTAAAGAAAATTGAATCTCAATTTGATTTTTTCTCACTCGACCATGAGAACACTTTTGCCAAACTGGGACAGTTATATAAAGACACCATCAGTACCTTGGGGCCAAAGATCATCGTCAGTGGTGAACAACCCTGTCTGAGCAATACGACCAATGCCAACAAGGTCAGAGCACTTCTTCTGTCAGGTATACGCTCGGCGGTATTATGGCGGCAGTGTGGCGGATCGCGGCTGCAGTTTTTATTTGGAAGAAAAGCCTACATTCGTGAATGTGAGATCATACTAAACCTGTAGTCCGTCAAAAGCCGGTGCATCTCTGATCTGGCTCCTTTTTTCTACAGGAGATCGCGGTTTACAAACCGCTCCGGGCTGCCTCTACCGG
Organism: Gammaproteobacteria bacterium; assembly: GCA_011321985.1. GTDB lineage: Bacteria > Pseudomonadota > Gammaproteobacteria > SZUA-229 > SZUA-229. The sequence continues at coordinate 3,252 of DROB01000290.1, forward strand.
CTATATGCTCGACACCACTCCATTTATAATTTTTTCGGCTATTTTATTTCCGTCTTTTATATGTTCCCTTATCTCATCCATCGATATCAGGGAGCCATCGCCCTTACCCGCAGCCCAGTTAACCACCAGAGACAGGGTTGCATAATTCATCTCCAGCTCACGTGCCAGGCCGGCTTCAGGCATCACGGTCATACCGACGATATCACAGCCATCCTGTTGCATACGTCTGATCTCAGCGATCGTCTCCAGACGCGGACCCTGTGTCACACCGTACGTCGCCTTCATCTGGTATTCAGATACCTGGTTATCGAGCGCCGAAAGCAGCCGGACCCTTAAATCTTCATCGAAAGGATAGGTGAAGTCGATGTGGTTGACCTGCGAGTCATTGACATCATTATAAGTTTGCAGGCGACCGTGCGTATAGTCGATTATCTGATCGGGAACCACCCATTGCATGGGAGACATCGCCTGACTGATACCACCGACAGCCGTCACCGCGATAATATCGGTTACTTCCAACGTCTTTAAGACAAATATATTAGCCTTGTAATTAATCTGATGTGGCGCTATCTGGTGAGCCGTACCGTGGCGGTTGGTATAAATAACTTCGACACCATCGATCATACCCGTGACAAAATGTGCGGAGGGCGTACCGAAAGGCGTATTGATCCGTTCTTCTGCGATCGTCGACAGAGCACCGAGTTCCTTCAGCAGACTTCCACCTATAATGGCTAGCTTCATCATAAAACCTTATATTCTAATGCATACATCGCATCGAGCTGGTGTTGCAGACCCTTATTGACTAGTAGGTAAATGTCAGCGTATTCTCATCCATCGCCTCACCGATAACATAAGCAGCACCAACCTTTTCTTCCAGTTCGACGATCAATTCTTTGCCCGCCATCTCCAGTGAAGTATTACAGGCCTTAAAGGTAACGCCCGCGCTGTGTGCCTCCTTGATGATATCGTATATCGTGCGGTGAGACTCCAGATTGATCTCCACATTTTCAGCGGTACCCGCAATGGCAAGCTGTCCCGACACTCCGGTAAACACCACTTCGACATCATGTGACAGAGCTGCCGCGACCGTCGCCTGAAACAGTGGAGCATAACACCCGTCGGGTTTAGCCGGATCCGAGTTTGACATAATGATGAGTAATTTTTTCTTATTCATAAGCATTTATCCAGGAAGTATCTATGTCTCTTGTACATGACGGTAACTCATGCGATGACCGGTCTCTCAGGCAGGAGCATGAGGTCTGTAATCTATTCTCTATCGTTTTCAAACATCCATCTCCAGCTCGGGTGAAACGTTTAACGCGACGATTTCGCTTGAAACCCGCTGCCAGCGTTCATTCTTTTCCAGCTCTTCCCAGCTGATATCATGTTCACCATGCATCCGGATAAGACGTAACTGTGAAGTAGGGTCACGATAACCTCTAATATGGTCCGCTGCTTCGATAGCACCATCCAGGTGATTACAGACCAGCGCCATATCACAACCCGCAGTCAATGCCGCCTCCGCTCGTTCACCAAAACCTCCGGCTATACCCGCAGCTTCCATCGATAGATCATCACTGAATATCACGCCCTGAAAACCCAGACGCTGGCGCAAGATAGTCTCTATCCAGTACGAAGAATAGCCCGCCG
>DROB01000291.1 GCA_011321985.1 Gammaproteobacteria bacterium
ATCGATCAAAAAGTGGCCTAGCCATCGGGGAAGAATGATGAATCAAAATGCAGAGATGGAATACATAAACAGCTTGCTGGATAGCGAAGATTCCTCTATTCCTGTTTTTGACAGGCATCAGGGTGAAGAGAGTAAGGGTAGTACCGTCGTCGATAACAGTCAGGGAAACATGTATCAGTTATTATCAGTATCCGCTTTTAATGTAGCTATCCCGGTAATAGAACAGATGTGTATCATCAACTGTGAAAAATCAAATTTTAGTGATAACGACTTATTTCATGAGGGAAATAATTATCATATCGTTGATGTCTCAAGTTTGATCAATCCATCATCACTCGAGAGTACAACAGGTCAGTACGTATTACTCGAAAAAAGGGGACTCGCTTTATTATGTGACGAGATACTGGAAAAGAGAATGATCGACAGGGAAACGATATGCTGGCGTAATGAGGATAGTCAGAGGAAATGGCTGGCCGGGACTGTGAAGAAGGACAATATTATTTTGCTGGATATCAGATCATTACAGGATGAATTAAATACGTAAAAATTGAGTAGAGAGAGAACTATGCTAGATAAAAAAGATGAAGATACAACACCTATAGAAAAAACACACGAACCGATGATGCGTCTGATCACTTTTCATATCGCCAATGAAATATATGGCGTAGAAGTCTGTAACGTACGTGAGATACTGCTCATAAATCAGAATTTTCCGGTACCCGGAGCACCTGATCATGTCCTGGGTATAACCAATATCAGAGGAAACGTAGTAACGATTATCGATGCAAGGAAGCGATTCGATCTTCCTGAAATCGATTTTAGCAATCCGATATATAAAGAATCAGCCAGGATGATAGTGGTGGAGGCGGGGAACGAAACAGCAGCAGTGCTGGTCGACAGTGTTTCAGATGTGATCGATGTCGAGAAATCAGCAGTAGATCTAAGCCCTAAGATTAAGCTGAATAATGATTCTCGTTTCATTAGCGGTGTGGTCTCTCATTCTGACGGACTGGTTATAATTTTAAATGTCGATAAATTTCTTTCAGATGACGAACTTGATATGGTCGCAGGATTCTGACGGGCTCAGTAATAACACCTTCTATCAGCTGAACTGTATCAGGATGACATGAGGCTGATCAGGAAACCCTGCATCAAAAAAATACAGCAAGAGCCGATAACCCCTGCCGCTTAACAAACAGGTGGGAGATTCGGGCCAGAGATTCTTATCTCATCAATCTTTTTCCTAAAGAAAAGTGATTAGCTACCGATTACTGATATACGGACATGCGTGGTGTACCGATCGTATTCCTGTATGTACCGCAGTTTTCAATATACCTCTAGCAGTTTGGGTGGCTAATCAAGTTCGAAGTACCGACCGGGGGGGAGGTACCTGGAATTTCTAGCCACCCTTTTTTTATTTCAGACACACCCTGATTGGCCCTGTTCGGATCATGTGCAGTGCAGCATCAAGCATAGGTGTAAAGATTTTACGTTTTGGGCCGATATGGAGAGGAATGCTGACAGATCAGCCGCACAGGAGCGGAAAAATAACGATGAAATATTTGAGAGATAGCCAGAATGAACGAGTTTACCTTCATGAAAACGGTCATGATTCAGAGGTGATGCAGAACTACGAGAAGGTGTACTGGTTACTTCTTTCGATGTCAGGTATGTTTGTTTTTCTGTTTTTACTGAGCTTAAACCTATGTATGGGTTGAATGGATCTTTGATAGCACCATGCTAATGGGTAACACCTGTATGGGCATAATCAACTAATAGAGCTGCCCATATGATTAACTTGACGGTGAGGTTAATAATATAATGAATACGACTGGAATTTTTGCTGATATCTTTTCTAAACTGACAGATGATGTCGAATTACTACCCGCATTACCTGAGATAACGCAGTCGATAAGGAAGCTGACACAAGATCCAGACTGCACGGTAAAAATAGCAGCGGACCTGTTGAAAGCTGACCCGGGTCTGGTGGCTTATGTCATGCGGGTATCCAATAGCGTGCGATATATGCTCGGTGAGCCACCCCGTGACATCGAGGCAGCTGTATTACGACTAGGTCTCTCAGCTACAGCAAATCTGGCGACTACTTATGCGACACGTAGCATGTTTGTTCCATCATCACCTGCATTAAAAACCATGTTACTGGATTGTTATGAGCGAGCAACAAAAATTGCAGTATTGAGCTATCTATTAGCAAAAAAGATAAATAACATCGATGCAGATGAAGCCATGCTTGCGGGCCTGTTGCAGGATATCGCTTTACCTCCCTTGTTGATCCGACTGTCAGAACGTCCAGAAATATTTGAAGATGCTGAAAAGCTGAATGAGGCCATCGATGTCCTATCTCCTAAAATCAATGCTCTGGTACTCAGGCACTGGAATTTTGATGAAAAATTAATCGATGTAGTCAGGACCCGTAAACAATGGAGTCGTGACGAGCAGGAAAATCTGGATATGAGTGATGTCGTTCTGATCGCACGTTGGTATGTGTCGGTCGAGTATGATGATGGGAACCTGCCTGATTTTTCTGCGATTCCTGCCATGAAAAAGCTACCGGCTGATGAGTTAACGGATGATAATTTATTAAAACTACTCGATGAATCCAGTCAGGTGATCGAGGAACTCCAGCAGATGTTGCAATGTGCAGCCTGATTTGAACGGCAGCCCTTTTCCTGTTGACACGTCAGGTGGTCAGTAGGTGATATTATCATTAACAGCAAGCTTGTATTTATAACATATTGATTTTACTAAGTTTGATCTGTGGTCTTTCTCTAAATCCTGCCGTTAATAACTGACGAGCGGTCATAAAGCCAGCTAAAGCTTTTCCAGATATAGCCGATATGTTGAGTTAATGAGCTCAACAGGAGGCGATGGAATATGGCGAGCAAAACTAAATGTTTAAATCATCCCCTGGTTTTGCGATCCATTTCTTTTCTATGGGCTGGTTTTTTAATATTACTACTGTCGTCATGCGGTGGTGGGTCTGGCGCTACTGGTAATAGTGCGGAGAAAAGTGGGCAGGGTCAATCAGAGGCAATGGTTATCGCCAATGCACTGTATTTTGACAAACGTATTCCTGAAGGTTTTTATCAGGAACCATCGGACAGTACGGTTTACCGCGTTACGACGCATGTGAAGAACACAGACTTATTGCCTCTTGCCAATCGTACCGGTCAGCCAGTCTATGAACTTGCCAGTGATGATTTTAATGAAGCCCTGACCTGGTCAGAACAGGCCGCTGTTCTGCAACCGATATACCGACAACTTGTCGATAACGGTGAAACTGCACTGTATCGACAGTTCACACGTGTTGATCCCGACTCACCAGACGTGGTTTATCTTCAACGTATCCTCAGAGCCAGTGTTATAGATCGTAATGGCGTAACCGATCGTTACAAAGGCAGGATTACCTCATCAACGATGAATGCCGAAGATATCAAACGTATTATCGAATATCTGTGGACCTTTACCGTAAATAATAATTTTGGAACAGCAGTGCTGTCCTCGGATATTACTGAGACAGATACCGGGTTTGTTCATGTGATGAAGCAGGCCAGATTGAATATGAGCAACAACGATAGCTGTGACAGCATAGAAGTTTATAGAGTTACGTACACGGTTTCCCGGTCCTCAGGATTCATCAATAAAGATGAGGCGCTCGAACGCATTATCCTGGCGAAACGTTCAGGTAATATTCTGGAAATTTGCCAGCCATAGGGTTCTGGTTTAATAAATACTCTCAGAACTTTCTACGGGCTATCGCGGATTACAATCCGCTCCTACAGGTATTCCCTCTGCCCGTAGGAGCGGTTTGCTAACCGCGATGTCGGAGTTTGTATGCTTACCACAGGGACAGCTCGCTATCATATTCTCGCTAGATTTAATCCGGTAAACCCCGGGAGGTGTAGCAAATAGCACCTAATGTGCTTCAGTAAACTCAACTTCAGAGATGAGTTGATAACCTTTATTTCTGATGGTACGTATCAATACCGTATCATCTTTTGAGAGTGTCAATTTTTTACGCAGCTTCGAGATCGCCATATCTGCTGATCGGTCTAGTGGCGACCACTCGCGACCCGAGAGGATATTTAGAATCTCTTCACGATGAATGGTCACATTCGGGCGACTGATGAGAGTATGTAGCAGTCGGTACTCGGTGCTGGTGATATCGATATTCTTTCCTTCCGGGGAATATAATTGTTGATTGACAAGGTTGAGGCTCCAGCCAGCGAAGTTAGCGTGAGTCTTGTTCGCCTGCGGCGACTGCGAACTCTGCGTTCGCCTCAGAACAGTCTGTATCCTTGCGATAAGTTCTTTCTCTTCAAAGGGTTTGGTGATGTAGTCATCAGCCCCGGCTTCCAGACCGCTCACTTTGTCATCCAGCTCGGCTTTGGCGGTCAAAAAAATAATCGGGGTAGCGGACTTGTTGCGGATCTCATGGGCCAGCGTGAGTCCATCTCTATCAGGTAACATGATGTCGAGCAGGATGAGTGCGACATCGTTATTATCAGTCAGTGTTTTATGTGCTTCGTTCGCATCATGTGCGGAGATGAAATCGTAATCGTGGTTCTCGACATAGCGTTTTACCAGGCGGCATAAACGTTGATCATCGTCAACGTAGAGTATCTTAGCTTTGTTCATACACTCCTTTTTAGGAGAATATATCCTGTATCAAGGTTCACCTTGCCAGGATCATATCATCCATTAGAATTAATCTAAAGCGTTACAAATGTTTACGCTTGACTGATTTATAACATACTGCATCATTAAATAACATTGCCCTGAGACAAAGTTTGCGTGATTTTACAAAACTTTACAAATTACGTAGATATCTGTTTTAACAGGATAAATCAAGACTGAGTATGACATATTGACAGCGGCTTATCTGCACTTACAGTGCATTAAAGATTTGTCCATTCCGACCGATTAAATAAGGTAAGTGTAGCGGCAATCAGTGAGTCTCTACACCATACAGTTGACCGGTGAAAATGATACGAAGGGGAAGAGTGTGGATTTAGCGACATTGATAGGTATAGTCGGGGCGGCAGGTTGTATCATTGCGGCGATAATGATGGGCGGTGAGATGGGTATGTTCGTCAATGGTCCGAGTGTCATGATCGTTGTTGCCGGCACACTCGCAGTGGTATTGATGAAATTTTCCATGTCCGATATGTTGGGTGCCTTTGGTGTCGCACTGAAAGCCTTTATCAATAAAGCGCAGCATCCTGCTGAGATCATCGAACAGAGTGTTGAGCTTGCTAATGTAGCGCGAAAGGATGGCCTGCTTGGACTCGAAAATGTCGAGGTTAAAAACGAGTTTCTGGCCAAAGGAATCACCATGGTCGTCGATGGTAATTCCCCCGAACTGGTCAGTAAAATTCTTTCCAAAGAGATAACACTTTCTATCGAGCGTAACGAAACTGGTGTTAATTTATTCAAAGCCATGGGTGATGTCGCTCCTGCGATGGGTATGATCGGTACGCTGATCGGCTTGGTGCAGATGATGTCGAACATGAGTGATCCAAAATCCATCGGGCCAGCGATGGCTGTTGCACTGCTCACCACATTATATGGGGCGGTCATAGCGAACGTGCTGGCGTTACCCATTGCCGATAAGCTGGCACTTCGCAGTAATGAAGAACGCCTGAGTAAATCCATGATCCTCGAAAGTATCAGTGCGATCCAGGAAGGCTTGAATCCCAGGATGATCGAAGGTTTATTGAATGTATATCTACCCATTGATAAAAAATCCAAAGCTAAAGCGAAAGCCGAAGCTGAAGATAAAGCAGCATAGATCCCAGGGAAAATCTCGTGAGTGATGGAACAGAAGCTAAACATAAATGTCCCGAGGGTATTCCTGCATGGGTAATGACATTCGCAGATCTGATGTCATTGCTGCTTGCCTTCTTTGTCCTGCTTTTCTCGTTTTCTGAGATGGATAAAGCAGTATATAAAGAACTGGCAGGCTCTTTAAAAGATGCTTTTGGTGTGCAACGTGAGATCAAGGCAAAAGAAACACCCAGAGGTATCAATATAATCGCACGTGAATTCAGCCCCGGTCGTCCTCAGGAAACAGCGATCAATGAAGTACGCCAGATGACGACAGACGAAAGCAAGTTGCATCCGGTTTTTACTGATGCATCAGAAAAAGGGCAGGAGAACATGGATAAAAAATCCAAAGAAGCCAATGATGGATCATATAATTCCATGGTAGAAACGAATGTAACCCTGAGTGATAAAGAACGTGAACAGCGAGCGCGAGTTATTCGTGATGCCCAGTCTGTACGTGAGACATTAGAGGATGAGATCGATAAGGGAGTGATTCAGATCGAAGTGACAGAAAAAAGTATCATCCTCAGGATAAGGGAAAAAGGATCATTTCCATCGGGGAGGGCAGAATTGATCAAGCCGTTTGAAATGATCGTCGATAAAATCAGCAAAGTTTTTGGCGACTTTGACGGAGTCATCGTAGTATCTGGGCATACCGACAATATCCCCA
>DROB01000292.1 GCA_011321985.1 Gammaproteobacteria bacterium
CAGTTATCGGTCAGATAGTGAGCGTTCTGGGCTGGTTGAAAATATGTGATTCGCAGGTTTAATTTAACCTCTGTTCGCGGAATAAATTTCGCTCCTACAGGTGGTGCTAACCTGTAGGAGCGGTTTGCAAAACGCGATGCAACACTTTTAATCAAAAGACCGCTACCGGCCATAAGCGGACATACGGAAAAATAATTTTTTTACCGTGAAGGACGCGAAAAGCGCGAAGAAAACCTTTCATTTTTTATAAGTCGGGCGCTGCCCTACAGACCCTGTTGGCTCCACTGACGCAACGTTGAGCTATACCCAACCTGCAAAAAACAAACTTTTTTTAACGTTTTTCTTTGCGCTTTTCGCGTCCTTCGCGGCAAAATATTTTTAAAGCCCTTATGTCCACTTTGCATCGGAAGCAGCCTTTTAGCTTCGTACAGTAACTACCCGTTCAAGCTTTGGCTAATACACATTAAATTAACATCACTCATTGATCAGGCCATCTTTTCTATCAGCGACGATACTGTCGACTGCTGATAAAGTGCGTGCCATTTCTCTCGCCAGATTCATCATCAGCAAACCAAAATCCTGAGGGTTATTTTGATGAAGTTGATAGAACAGGTCATTATTTACCTCGACAACGATGCTGTCTCTGTCGGCTACGGCCTGACCTACCCTGGGATGTAATGCAATCATACTCATAAACCCGATTTGCTGCCCAAATTCGTAGTGACGGATAAAAGTATATTTGTCATTGCGCCATTTGTAATAAGAAAATCGTCCTTCCAGTACCACAAAAAATGAGTCGCCTCGTTCATCGTGTTCAAACACTTTCTGTTCCGCTTCTAGTTCGCTGACTTTACCCTTATTTATTAACCAGCAAATCGCCTCATCTGATAACGCGCCAAATGTTGACGCATTTTTCAGATATTTCATTGCAAATCTTTCCAACACATCCTGGCCCAGTAATGTCTTCATCGTGTACCTCGGCTGTAAGCGATGTTTACTGAATCATCGTTACCTCTATCCACCAAACCGATAACAATGCATCGCCAGATTACTGTAACGCCAATCATCACAAAAGCATACTGCTTTATCCTCACCCGCTGCTCCTGTGGCAATAAGAAACGGTAAATAATGTTCGAGGGTCGGCACTGCCTGTTTACCCGCTGGCAGATCATGTGGATGAAATAACGTTTGCCAGCGTGCGTTATCGACATGGTCCTGAAAGCTTGTCATAAAATCACGCGACCAGCTATCCGGTTTTGCATAATAGTCATACCAGTTTAATTTGGCCAGGTTGTGGGTTATCACACCACTTGCGATGATCAGAACATTTTTTGAACGCAACTCCTGCAATCGTTGACCGAGCTTATAATGCACCTCGCAACCCAGTGAGGGCACGACGGATAGTTGGGTGACCGGTATATCCGCTTCCGGATACATCGCCATCAGAGGAACCCATGCGCCATGATCAAGCCCGCGTTCATTATAGACACTGATATCCAGCTTATCGGCAAGCAAGTCGGTATATGCCACGTTACTTTTAGCCTGGTATTTAAGACTATACAATCGTTGGGAGAAACCGCCGAAGTCATAAATCATGCTCTGACAACGATTACCACTTAATTTAAAATAACGGGTCTCCCAATGTGCTGAGATGATCAGAATTCGATGTGGCCTGGGCAGGGACTGTGCCTGTTGTTTCCATAGCTCAACAATCGGATCATCCTGCAATAATATGTCCGGCGCACCATGACTGACAAACAAAACTGGAAATCTGGTGTTCATCATGTATTCACCTCGAATCTCATATAAAACCACAATAACCCACTTGCGAACATCGACATGCTCAGGGCATAACGGTAATGCCATTTAAAAATGTCAGTTACTGATATCTTATAACGACTATGCAGAGCAAGATTGAGACCTGACAGAGGTGCAGCGACCACACCTATCGCCCAACCACTCAAAAAAATGGTGCCCAGTACATCGGGGTCAGGATGCAGTGGTGTGATCCAGACACCAAGCGTGGCGATACTGATAACTGGATGAATACCCACCACGGCAAGGACCACGATCAATAGCAGTAGCATGACAGCGAGTTGAAAGGAAAACTCGAGGTTTGGCAATAAAGCATCAAATGACTGGAACAGAGTGCTTAATCCGAC
>DROB01000293.1 GCA_011321985.1 Gammaproteobacteria bacterium
AAGAAGATGGAACAATAACAACCGTTCTCAATCTAAAAGTACAGGAACACCTGCAACATCTCTACAGTCATCTACTGGAGAATGGTTATATTCGTAATCTGGATACCATCGATCAAGAGACCCTGTCCATTCATTCTGATGATGTCCTGAACAGCATCCGTGATGGTGACAGAACCTGGCAGTCACTGGTTCCAGAAAAAGTGGTCAGCATAATCAAGGAAAGAAACCTGTTTCAGCAGAATGCTTGAAACAGTAAAAAAACAGGCACTGAAATATCAGTGCCTGTTTTCAGACTTACTGCTCAGGGCTGTACTGCATAGATCAGCACTCCCTTAGATAACAGCTATCATCTCAGAACAACCCGCACTCCACGAACGGTCAGACTGACATTGTCATCATTAAAATGACCTTTAGCTCGGATCGATTTAATATTCGCAGCATTATCCAGGTGCCGCGCCAGAGCTTCACTGAACAGGCTGAAAGTACGGAATACCTGAACTGATTGTTGTTGCATTATCACGAACACGCCTTTACCCGAGTCATTCGGTGTCAGCACCGGGCTGGTAGCAAAACCGTTCAGGTCCGTCAACACACCCGCACGGATCACATGGTGGAAACGTCCTTCACCGGTCAGGTCCAGTGTTATCCGTGTCGCACCGATATCACTGATTGCGGTACTCGAAGCAGGATCCCAGTTAACCAGCATACGGGCGCTTGCATTGGCTACCAGTACCAGTGACTGTGCATCGAAGTCTTCCGGTGCCATACCAAACTCATGCACGAAACCACGAACTTTTATGGGTTCATTGACCACCAGTCCGGACAGATCGAGCGTGTCTGTAAATACCTCATAGAAGTCAGCCTGTGCATCATTGGCGGCATCGACACCGGTACCAGCAAAGTCAAAAATACTGACCGCACGTCCGCCTATATTTTTAACATCGACCGCCAGAGGTGAGTCCGTCTGCACGATGGCACCATTGACCGTAGTCAATAACATGCGTGCTTTACCCTGGGTAGCATCCATAGTGAAGCCATTGACAGCATCACCGCTGATGGTACCAAATGCGATAAGACGCTGGCCGACAGAGATCTCACTGATACGATGCTCCATTGTAGAGAGCTGTTTTTTTACCACCGTAGTATCTGCTAGCTCAACACTGACCGTGTCATTGAACACCACGCTGCCATCGGCTCGTATCAGGGTCACGCCTTTTAACTGCACGGTATCACCACTGCGCGCGATGACATGTCCACTGACGACATCGTCATCACCGTTCGGTACGCTGCTTCCGGCATAGACCTGTGTTGCAGAAAAGACACGACGACCATCGATACTCTTCAGATCACCGATAACGATAACCGCGGTAAACTGTGTCTGTGCCTCTAACTCGAGCAGACCCGCATTACCCTCGAAGCTGATGCCGTTTACCTCGTAGACGGTATCGGTATCGACATGGACATTCAATGTACCGAAACGGCGTTGGTCTTCAACAAACCGATGTCTGAACGGACGCAGGATTAATTCAAAACTTTCGTTTGCAACATCGACTGAAGCCAGAGGGCCACGCAGACGGTGGGGTTTAGGGTTTTCCAGCTCGACATCCGCAAGCAGATAGGGTGCCACTGTCAAGACCGGCTCCGCCCCGGAAAAATCGACACGATTCGATGCTTTCAGATCGAAATCCAGTGTCAGATGGGCGGGGATACCCGGTGCGATCACCAGCTTGTCCTGCTCCTCCAGCTGTACCGAAACGTCCAGTGTTTCGATGGCATTACCATCGATGTCCAGCATCGTCGAAACGGGTACGATATCACCGTTTATATCTTCGACCTGGATATCGGCATTACTGTAATCCAGGACCATACTGGCTTTTGTATAGACACCATTGGGGATTGTTGCTGCCGTTAAAAATTCCGTTAATTCAGTATATTGTGCAAAATCGATACGTGTATTCAACGGCAGTGTTTCGACCACGACACCGTTTTGTTTAGTCAGGGTAAGTGATAAAACATCGACCGTGTAGCTGGCATAATCACCTTCTGCATCGGTCAGACCGATAATGACTTCGCCCTCTTCACCCGCACCAGATGAGTTCGAACTACAGCCACTGATTAAAAACAACATGGATGTAACAAAGAAAATCAGTAGCACGGGCTTAGACATAAGCGTCGATTGCCACCACGGATTGGCTCGGCTGAGCATAGCTTGTTCTTTTGATATAGACATAATACTTCCTCCTGTGTTTACAATTAGCCAGAACATTTGTCCTGTTATACTTATAAACGCACCTGGATTAGATCGGTTGACAGGAGGGTGATATTTTTTAACGACGACAGAATAAATGCAGAAGTGATATGCAACTACCTCTTTTACCCCATCGACTACATTCTAAATTATTGATTACAATAATTTTTTCCGTGTCGAGCATCACCCATGCCGGATCTGATAACTATGCCTCTTTCAATATTGGTCGCGATAACGATGATGGAGGCCTGTTTGATGCTTATGTCGATATCGCACTAACCGAGGCTTTGCATATCGATCTCGGTGCCGGACAGAACACCATCGACTCGGATGAAGGTAAATTCAAAACTAAGCAGACTCAAATATCACTCTCGGGCCTGCATACTTATGATGAACAATCCGCTATCAGTTGGTCAGCGGGCTATCGTTCATGGGGAAAAACCGATGTTATCGAAGCCCGGGATACGATTTTCAGTGTCGGGTATTTTTCTCCTCTACAATGGCATGTATCACTGGATTATGAGCTGGGAGAACTGAAATTATTTACTCGCAGAGAATTTGAAAATCGTCAGAAATTCCTCTCGAGTGATAGAGATGCCTGGCGATTGAGCCTGGATTATGCACACGACACAGGATTTGTCTGGATCAGTTTTTTACGACGTAATTATAAAAAGAACCTGTCGTTGATCAATCAGAAACGGACGCTACAACGAGCCATAAAAAGATTTGCACTAAGTCAGGCCTTCGCATTATCTAAAGAGGAACTGACACTGGGCTATGAATGGTCATTTGAGAAGCTGAGTCTTGGTGCTGATTACAATCGTATCGTTTCTGTTATAGATAATCGACGCAACCAGTACGCCAGTATCTTCACCCGCTATGACATCGGGCAGGATCTAACGATAAATTTTCGTATAGAGCAGGAGATAAAAAACAGTTTTACGGTATTTACCGCAGGGGTAGGTGTAGCCTGGTAATTGCCCTCCTACGGGAGGCAGTCCATCCCTGGACATGACCGCACCGCCTCCCTGGCTCATTGCGGAATACCGTCCATCCCTGGACATAAAAAAGGCGGGACCCGGAGGTTCCGCCTTTCTAGCCTCTATACCGTAAAGTATGAGGCTGATAGTAACGATCTAAAATTAGACCGCTACGATGTTCTCAGCTTGAGGACCTTTCTGGCCTTGAGTAATCGTGAACTCAACTTTTTGACCTTCGGTCAATGTTTTAAAACCTGAACCAGTGATAGCACTGAAGTGTGCGAAAACGTCTGGACCAGATTCCTGCTCGATAAAACCAAAACCTTTAGATTCGTTGAACCATTTAACGGTGCCTGTAGTTGTAGACATATTGTATATTCCTAATTTATTAATGAGTAATTGAAACTCCAGTTACGGAGTTGTTTGGCTAGAAGTTTGCTATTACTTATAAAAAACAGGACGGTGCACTAAAGAAAAATCTAAAGCAAAACATCGAAATGGTATTACATAAATATAAGTCGTACTTTCAAGCTAACTGAATTATATACAATTTCGGGCGGTAGTCAACGAAACGTTCCTTTTAATTCAACTACATAACAAGGCGGTTTGACAGCAATTCACGTGCCAAAGAGCATTCTGGAGCAGAAACTATCAGCCTTTCTGTGTTGAGAGTTCTATATAGATTCAGTCACGACTATTTGCCACTGAGGCACCGCAGGCAAAATAAAAACGCCGGGCCTCTGTAACAAATAATTTTTATCTCCTGGATGCTTTAAGACAAAATCAGCTTATCGGAGCATCGAAGTCAGAAGTAAAAGGGCAGATTAAACCTGCCTGTCTTCACATCAGGCATATTTACTCAAAAAGCTATCCAGATGATTTGCAAAGGATTTTCTGTCACTCTGGTTCAATGCTGAAGGCCCGCCGGTATCCACGCCACTGGAACGCAATGACTCCATAAAATCTCGCATACTGAGCCGGGCCTTGATGTTATCGCGGGTATACAGCTCACCACGTGGACTCAACGCAACCCCTCCTTTCTCGATGACATCCGCAGCCAACGGGATGTCACTGGTTATCACCAGGTCACCGGCTTTCAGTCGCCTGACGATCTCGTTATCCGCCACATCAAATCCCTGAGCTACCTGTATAAACTTGATATGTCGTGACTTTGGGATATTTATCTGCTGGTTGGCAACGAGGGTCAGCGGTACCCCCGTGCGTTCAGCCGCTCTGAACAGGATATCTTTTATTACCACCGGGCAAGCATCGGCATCGATCCAGATATGCATAATATGATCTCAGACTTATTCTTATTTTTGCGTATTTTTTTCTATGATACCTGTTTCTTTACCATCCAGGCTAATCTGATTATTCTGTTGCCAGTATTCCTGTACCCCCTTTTCTCCTTTTTTGTCTGCCCAGTCTTTTAATAATGTCCTGTCTTCTGCAAAATCAAAAAGCGGCACTGCCATGCCACAGGAAGTCTGTACCAGATCGATGGATAGATCGAAAATCTGTCGAGCACCGGGGGTCGGTTTAAATAATGTATATAACGCATCCCATTCAGAATCATTCTTATGGATCGCTCTCGCCGTTCCATACAGCCGCAGGATCATCGGTGAACCCTCGAAAGCTGCAAACATTAAGGTCATTCTGGGGCTTTCCTGGACATGTGCAGCGGTCTCATTACCACTCCCTGTCACATTTAACCAGATCAGCCTGTTTTCATCGAGTATCCTCAGGGAGTCCATGCCTTTTGGCGATATATTCACTCGACTATCCGCTGTTGCTGTAGCAACAAAAAATATCTTCTGCTGCTCGATGAATTGTTTCAGCTTATCTGAAACCTCAGAATATCGTTGTCCCATTGCCAGTACTCCCTAAAACAGTATCATTAACGATACCCTACCAAAAATAACCCATACCCGGTTTTAAATTTCAGGTCTTATCCCTGTCATCAGGAAAGACTGCAAACTGCCCCTCCCCGGGCCCTTCGACGGTCGACACTGCGACAGTGCTTTTTTGGGTACATTTGTATTCATCAGAACAAGGGAATAAATATGCACGTATATATGTTATATAGTAATGGAGGATTAAATTTTAGTGGCCACCGCAAAAGACAGAAAACATTTCGAACGTTTGATGCTGAGACATCTTGATGCCTCATATAATCTTGCACTATGGCTTCTGCACGACACGACCGAAGCGGAAGATGTCGTGCAGATCGCCTATATGAAAGCATTCGAGCACTTCACCAGCTTTACCGGCGGTAATACCGCAGGCTGGATTCTTACCATCGTTCGTAATACTGCCTATAACTGGCTCAGTAAACGCAACAGAGGAAGCAATCTGATCAGTTTTGAGGATGTTTTACACAGCAGTCAGAACAACTCACCGACAGCATCAGGCGAGATGAATCCCGAGGAATTAGCGAGTGCCGAGATCTCTCATTCACAGATAACAGGATATATGAAAACCCTCTCTGTGGATTTTCGGGAAGTCTTATTCCTGAGAGAGATAGAAGGCTATTCCTACAAAGAGATCGCCGAGATAACACAGGTATCGAAAGGCACCGTGATGTCCAGGCTCTCCAGAGCACGTGGTCAGTTAAGACAAATAATAACCGATCAAACACACAGAGAAAAAACCCGTGAACTGTAAACAGGCACAAGAAAAGATCGAAGTCTACCTGGACAGAGAGCTAACACTATCTGACCGGCGTGATTTTGAAGAACATCTCGAAGACTGCAAAAATTGTCAGAAAATGCTGGATAATCTTCGCTCGCTGAGCACTTCCATCCAGCAAACTAATTATATCAAAGCGCCTTTTTCTTTGCGGCGAAAGATAAAAAGCGAGCTGAGAGATGTAACCGGGGAAGAGAACGCTCGTTATGGCTGGACTCACCTGCTCGGTTCTGCTGCAGGTAGTGCCATCCTCGCTTCGCTCGCAGTTTGGGCGATGATGACCTACATCGTCGATCCAGACACGACACGAACGCAACTTATCACCGAATTAACCACGGCCCATGTCCGCTCTCTGATGGTGGATCATGCTACCGACATCATCACGTCTGATGAGCACACCGTCAAACCCTGGTTCAGTGGAAAGCTGGATTTTTCTCCACCGATAAAAGACCTTTCCGCAGAGGGCTTTGGACTTGTCGGCGGTCGCCTCGATTATTTGCGACTCGATGATTTACAGCAGAGACCAGCCGCTGTACTGGTCTATAAACGGCGATCTCACACCATCAATGTATTCATCTATCGCAGCACCGATAGCGAAGAAAACCCACGATTGAATAAACGACAGCGGCAGAGCTACAACCTCATAAACTGGCACAAACAGGGGTTAAGTTACTGGGCAGTGTCCGATCTGAACGCAACCGAACTGCAACAGTTTGCACAATTACTGAGAAGTTAAAAGAACGTGCCCGAGCGAAGCGACAAATACCCCCGGGGTGCAAAAAGACACCGATGAAAGATTTTTTTGCAGGACAAGCATTGCCCACCGATGCGTCAGAGCAACGAACATACTACAAAAAATAAAAACTTTTCTTCGCGGTTTACAGAATGCTCCCACAGGTTCATATCACCCGTAGGAGCAGAATTTATTCCGCGATGCCGCACTTCGCCAGTTCAGCCAGCCCCCGATACCCCTCCACCTCCAGCCTGGCGTATCCATCCTCAGAGATCAAAGTTCCAGCATAGCCAGCCATGAATCGTGCAGGTTACAGACACTGAGCGCATAAACCGCACCTGATCGACCGGACAGGCTGAAATCAGAGATCGGCGCTTTGTCTTTTGCAGGATCAAATATATTCTCGGCTATAAAGTTGAAATCACTGTCGAGCAACACATGTTTGATGATCCAGTGTTTACCCTGATTCATCGGGTGCCCGGTCACCACGTGAACACCACTGGCTGTTTTCTCCAGAACAGGTGAATGTGCTCCGGCTTTTTTTGCCCAGCGGCCCGGTGACTCTTTCGTATAAAAAACACCACCCGCCATGTTATTACGGCTTATCTCTTTTCCCATTGTGCTGGCAAGCACTATTTCGGGTGCAATAATTCCAGTTGATACACCCGCCACACCGATACGGATAAAAGAACGTCTATTCATTGGTACTCTCCTGATATTTCTGGTTTGATGACACCTTCCGGATATAAATCAGGAAAGCTTATCTATTACTAACAAATCCTTTAAAGAAATATTCCGGAATTTTACTTTTTTTGTTTCTTTGTCCACTTCATGATTTAATGCATTTTTATTTTCACGGATATCGGAGTGTGAAATGAGTGATTCCCCTGGATTACTGCTCGGCGGTACGGACCAAGGTCCCTTTCTGATGACAGCACGGATGGCGAACAGACATGGGCTGATCGCCGGTGCTACCGGTACAGGTAAAACCATCACTTTACAGAACCTGGCTGAAAGCTTTTCCCGTATTGGTGTGCCCGTTTTTCTCGCAGATGTAAAAGGCGACCTTTCGGGCCTCGCTGCAGAAGGGAAATCTCACCCCAGGATCGATGCCCGTATAAAAAAACTGGCCGTCGAGAATTTTCAGTTCCGTGCGACACCGACCGTGTTCTGGGACCTGATGGGTAAAAAAGGGCATAATCTCAGGACCACCGTTTCAGACATGGGGCCACTGTTATTCACCAGTCTGCTCGACCTGAACGATACCCAGGGTGGCATCCTCTATGCCTGCTTTAAGATTGCCGATGACAACGGCATGTTATTGCTCGATTTTAAAGACCTGCGCGCCATGCTGACCTGGATGGCTGACAATGCCAGAGAACTTAAAGCCGAGTACGGCAATATTTCCTCATCCAGCATCGGTGCGATACAACGTAAATTGCTGGTACTGGAAGAACAGGGGGCAGAAGATTTTTTTAACGAGCCTGCCGTCGAACTCGACGACCTGATAAAAAAAGATTTCTCGGGAAACGGGCTGGTCAACATCCTGGATGTAAGTAAACTGATCCACCAGTCACCCAAACTGTACGCCTGCTTCCTGATCTGGCTGCTCGCAGAACTATTCGAGAACCTGCCCGAAGTGGGCGATGCCGATAAACCCGAATTTGTCCTGTTTTTTGATGAAGCCCATCTGATCTTTGACAGTGCACCGGATGCGTTGATCGATAAAGTCGAACAGGTGGTTCGTCTGATCCGCTCGAAAGGGGTCGGGGTATTTTTTATCAGTCAGAGCCCGATGGATATTCCAGAAGACATTCTCGGTCAACTGGGAATGAAGGTGCAACATGCCTTGCGCGCTTTCACCCCGAAAGATAAAAAAATC
>DROB01000294.1 GCA_011321985.1 Gammaproteobacteria bacterium
AGTACATGTGCACCACTGGTCTTTTCGATCTCTGCGATAACCTGACGTTTCTCATTCAACATGTAAGTCGCTACATCGATGGGCACCTGTATATCTACGCGGGCCGTACCATTTTTTAACGCCTCTTCTTCCAGGATACGAACCAGGGACAGCGACAGGGACTCCACCGTACGGATCGTGCCCTGACCGGTACAACGTGGGCAGACGATCTGTGTCGATTCACCGAGTGAAGGTTTTAACCTCTGGCGAGACATCTCCAGCAGGCCAAATCGTGATATGCGGCCTATCTGTACACGGGCACGATCGGATTGCACTGCTTCATTCAGGCGCTTTTCGACCGCACGTTGATTGCGGTTATTCATCATGTCGATAAAGTCGATGACCACCAGACCACCCAGATCACGCAGACGTAACTGGCGCGCGACTTCATCAGCCGCTTCCAGATTGGTGTTGGTTGCCGTCTCTTCGATGTCACTACCCTTTGTCGCACGGGCAGAGTTGATATCGATCGAGATCAGTGCTTCGGTATGATCGATAACGATGGCACCGCCTGAAGGCAGCTGGACTTCCCGGCGATACGCCGATTCGATCTGGTTCTCAACCTGGAAACGATTGAACAGGGGTACGGTATCTTCGTAGTATTTGATCTTGTTTACACTGTTGGGCATCACCTGCTGCACGAAATCCATCGCCTGCTCGTATACCTCTCTGGAATCGATCAGTACTTCGGTGATATCACTTCTGAAATAATCGCGTAGAGCACGTGTAGTAACATCACTTTCCTGATAGATCAGGAACGGTGATGGGCGTTCTGCCGCCGCTTTTTCAAATGCTGTCCACAGTTGCAATAAATAATTCAGATCCCATTGCAGTTCTTCGGTATTACGACCAACACCTGCGGTACGCACGATCAAACCCATGCCATTAGGCACTTCGAGCTGGCTCAGTGCCTCACGAATGAGGTTTCTGTCTTCGCCTTCTATGCGGCGCGATACGCCACCCGCACGAGGATTGTTTGGCATCAGTACCAGATAACGTCCCGCCAGACTGAGAAAGGTGGTCAGGGCCGCACCCTTATTGCCACGCTCTTCTTTTTCTACCTGGATGACCACTTCCTGCCCTTCTTTGATGGCAGTACGGATATCGGGACGACCGGATGCTTTCTGTGCCTCTTCAGTGAAGTACATGCGCGACACTTCTTTGAACGGTAAAAAACCATGGCGCTCAGCACCATAATCGACAAAACACGCTTCCAGACTAGGTTCTACGCGGGTGATTTTACCCTTGTAGACATTGGATTTTTTCTGTTCCCGGGAAGGGACTTCCACGTCCAGATCGTAGAGTTGCTGACCATCGACCATGGCCACTCGAACTTCTTCTTTCTGGACTGCGTTGATAAGAATTCTTTTCATTTGCAGTTAAACCTGTTGTTAACCCCGTTTTGAAACCATCAACACGTTTAGACAGACCCTTATGCACATTAAAAAATGGCATATGTCGGCCTGCATACTGCAATGCACTGTAACAAAACAGCATCAGCCACATTAGAAATGCGGACTCAAAAAATGCTATCTCTGGCAGAGTAATGGCGTGGTCAGTGTTTGATAACGGGAAATTCATTAATAAAATATTACTTTGTTCGCTCGTTTGCTGTATTCGCAGTTACCGCTATAGATCGGTAAAAACGAAAAA
>DROB01000295.1 GCA_011321985.1 Gammaproteobacteria bacterium
ATACCGCCGCAACCAGTAGTGCCGGAGTAGCTCCCAGCTGTACTATAGTCAGCATCACCGCAGGTACTGCTGCGATGATCGAACCGATGTTAGGCACGAAGTTCAGGATGAAAGCGAGCACGCCCCATAATACCGGGTAGTCCACACCGATCAACCACAGCGCTGTGCCAATCACCACACCGGTAAACATACTGATAAGGGTTTTCATACTCATGTAATTTCTGACCTTATCAACGAATATCTGAGAGAAAGCCCGTGATGCTTCACCATCACCTGCTGCTTCATCTTTCACATTTAATGGCAAAAATTTTTGCGCCAGGCCGGCAGCTTCGATCAGGATAAAAATAACCGTTAAAATAATCAGAAAAGAATTCGTCAGAACATTACCAAAGCCTTTCAGGATGGATGATACCAGGCCGATAGCCGCGCCCGGGTCGATAACATCCTTCAATGTTTCCGTCACAGAGACACCATGGTCGCTCAACCATTGCAGCACATAGACCCATTCATCTGCTATTTTTTCCTGGTAGACCGGCAGCATTCGACTGAAATCAGTAATCGAACTCCCCACCAACAGTGTCACACCGACACCGATGGCAAGCACCAGCGATATGACGAGCGATAAGGACAAACCTTTCGAGAGCCCGATAAGTTGCAGCTTGCACATCAATGGAAAACTGATGACAGCGATGAACATCGACAGTAAAAACGGAACGATCAGTGGTGCGGATTGTTTTAGACCCGCGATGACGACGATGACCGCGGCAGCTACGATGATCGCACGGGATGCGGAAGAGAATGAATTCGTCACAGTATTAATCCTGTATTTCTATCTGTATCGGTTCAAAGTTAAACGGGCTATTAGTGTACAAAATCAACAATCAGCTTCAATATTATACTTTTTATTATTTCATAGTTATTAATTTTCAGTCTCCAGTAGCTCGGTATCTTCTTCCTTGAGCTCGACTTTCTCGATCTTTTCGAATCGGTTACTTATCTTACTGGCAGAGATATGGACATCCTCAACATCTTTGTTCGCCTGCTGGATATGCGTCGATAACTTGTCCATCCGTTTCCTGAACCGATCAAAATCTTTTGCCAGGCTCACCAGATGATCCTGTATGACATGCACCTGTTTACGGGTCGCCGAATCTTTTAACACGGCACGTGCCGTGGTCAGCACCGCCATCAATGTCGTTGGTGACACCATCCATACGCGTGCCCTCTGTGCTTCATCGACCAGTATCGGCTGATGCGCGTGTATCTCGGCAAACACGGCTTCTGCCGGGATAAACATGATCGCACCATCGGCGGTTTCATTTTCGATGATATATTTATCGGCGATATCTTTTATATGTTTTTTGATATCCTGACGGAACTGTTTCTCCGATGCCAGACGCTCGGCCTCACTGGCTTCATCATCCATCATCTTCTGAAATGAATTAAGCGGAAACTTTGAATCGATAGCGATGTGTCCGGTGGGCTCCGGTAAAAACATCATGCAGTCAACACGCGTGTTATTGCTCAGCGAATACTGTAATTCATAACTACCTTCGGGCATCACATTGCGGATCAATCCTGCCATCTGCACTTCACCAAATGCACCACGTGAACGCTTATCGGTTAACACTTCCTGCAGGCTTACGACGTTCGTAGATAACTCGGTAATACGTTTCTGCGCTTCATCTATCAACGCCAGCCTCTTCACGACATCGGTGAATGTTTCTGTGGTTTTTTCGAAGCCTTTATCCAGCCGCTTCTCTACCTGTCCGCTGATATCACTTAATCTCTTCTGTAACAGCTCATGCAGTTCATTGTTAGATCTAGCAAAGCTTTCTATGCTGTGCCGGGACATCTCGCCAAGGCGTTTTTCGATGCTCTGTTGCATATCACCAAAACGCTGTTCGAAATCGGTTTTTATTTTCTGCAGACTCTGCAGCTGTAGTTGCAGGCCATGCTGCATATCTTCACTGGATTTTGCCAGACGCTGGACGGAAGCCTGAGACATCTCGCCCATCCTTTTTTCCAGTACTTGTTGTACCTCACCAAACCGCTGCTCCATCTTCAACCGGGTGTTCCCCTGCGCTTCCAGAAGAGCCGTCCGTGTCTGCTGAAAATCGCCCTGCAGACCATGAACATATCGCACCATCTCATCAAACTTCTGGTCGCGATCATCAAATTTTTCATCCAGCTGCCTGGCATAGCGCAGGACAACGACGATCAACAGCAAGATAAATACACCCAGCAGTGCAACGGCGATCACGACCATGTTCCATTCACTTAGCTGTACAGCACCTATTTGCATAAAATCCAACCAGAACTACGATATAATACGAGGGGGCTCTGAATCAACCAGAGTTTCCATAAATTTTAAAGGCTACTCTACCATACGTTGTGACACATATTCTTTGCAAAACCAGCGATATAGAAGACCCCGGCAGCAAAAGCTTCGAACTTAAAATAAATCGTAAACTGCAGTCGATTTTTGTGGTTCATAAAGATGCCGAATTTTTTGCCTATTACAATCAATGCCCTCACACCGGTGCCAATCTGGAATGGCAGGAAGACCAGTTTCTTGATCTGGACAAAGCACTCATCCAGTGCGCTACCCACGATGCCCTGTTCATGATCGACTCGGGCGAATGCATCGCTGGGCCCTGTGCAGGCGATTCGCTGCAAGCCCTGCCTCTATCCATCAACGGTGACAATGTAACACTGGATATCTAATCCGGTGAAGTCTCAAGGGCACCTCTATATTAATATGGGGATTACTACTCGTCTATTTCCGGTCTGGGCCATCGCGTTATCGACACTGGCG
>DROB01000296.1 GCA_011321985.1 Gammaproteobacteria bacterium
ACTGCATCATCGATCATGTGTAAGCGCACGTAGCCTTTTTCACCGGTGATCACCTTATCCCCCAGATAGACAGGCTGACCCATCGATAATTTACGCGACACTTTCCGTTTATCAACCGCGATGACACTGCCTTCACTCTCAGCGACCGTTCCGACCTGCTTTCTGTGCCAGGGTTTTGATGGTACCAGTCGTACCACCGCTTTCTGAGGCAGGGTGAGACGGACACCGGCTTTCATCCTGGTCGGATCATTATTGATGAAGGCGTGCGGATTTTTTCGAATGATATCCCGTGTTATCTTCGGCCACTGTTTTTTTCTGTTCGGGTATAAACGTTTGATGATGTTATGCAACGTTTGCCCTTTCTGAACATGCAGGTATCGGATACCTGTATCGTATTCTTCTTTAGCGAAAGAGACGGATGGACTGAGACCAAGTACAAATAAGAAAATCAATAAATTAGTTTTAAACATTCTTTCTGGGAGGGAAATTTTTGAATACACAAAGTATAGCCACAAACGACTGGATTAGTTTATTTATTTCCAGAGACGAAAGTGAATACAGGACAATAATATACCCGCGAAAGTATTGCGAATACCTGTCGAAAACAATCCTGTGGAGCCCGGGGCATACACCGCTCTACTTCCTGATACGGTCATTAACGGATAGTCAAAAACTTATTCACCACAGAGGACACAGAGATAAAATTTCTGGTTTACTGCACCGAAGGCGCGTAAGCAAAAGAAAACTCTGTGCCCTTTGTACCTCTGTGGTGAAATCGTTTTCAATGTTTGTACATTATTTATCCAGGAGCTTATTTACACGCTTGACAAAACCAGCAGCATCATCAAGTGGTGTACCTGCAGCCAACTGTGCCTGTTCAAACAACAGGTTGGTATAGTCTTCAAACAGGTCATCATCCGTTATGTCGTTCAGTTTTTTCACCAGACTATGATCTGCATTCAATTCCAGTATCGGTTCAGACTTGGGCGCGTACTGCCCAGCCGCCTCCATGATCTGTTGCATCTGCGCACTCATATCATGTTCTTCCAGTACCAGGCATGAAGGTGAATCGGTCAAACGTTGCGACATACGAATCTCTTTTACTTTACCATCCAGCACCTTGCGGGCATGCTCGATAACAGAAGCAAAGCTCTTCTCCATCTCTTCCTGTTCCTTTTTCTCTTCCTCATCGATATCCAGACTTCCACGCGCCACAGATTGTAGCTTCTTACCTTCCACCTCGGTCAGATGAGAGACCAGCCACTCATCGACACGGTCACTCAGCAACAGCACTTCGATGCCTTTCTTCCTGAATACCTCGAGATGCGGGCTATTCTTTGCAGCAGTGTAATTATCGGCAACGATGTAATAGATTTTGTCCTGCTCGTCCTTGCCTTCACTGGCAGGCATGCGGGCGATGTAATCGTCCAGTGTGACATTCTGTTCATCATTGTCATTATGCGTGCTGGCGAAATAGAGCAGTTTGGCGATACGATCCTTGTTTGCCATATCTTCGATGGGACCTTCTTTCAGTACCTGGCCAAATGATTTCCAGAACGTGGC
>DROB01000297.1 GCA_011321985.1 Gammaproteobacteria bacterium
ATCGAAAAAACCATCAACCCTGATTATTTTTTTATTGCTGGCATCATCACCTTGACTGTCACTCTACTATTCACTTTGATTTTTATTTATCACATGCGAGATGAATATGTCTTCACCAGTCATTATGGTGGTGCCCGGTTATTCCTGATCGAAAACAAAAAACCTGAGCAATCAACTTTCAACAAATTTTTTATCGAGTTACAGCAGGATATAGAGAGAACGCAATCGGCTCTTTCCGTCTCTGACAGGCTGGTAGGCGAACTTAAAATGTGTCGCCGCCTCAGGGATGAAGGCATTATCGGTGATGAAAGCTATACTGCTGCCAGGACTGCTATCTTTAAACATGAGCAATACAAAGCGTAAGCTGAGCACCTCTCCAGCCTGAATATTTCACAGGAGTGAAGTTATTGAGCGCTATTCGGGCTAGAAGTCTATCGGTAGATAAAAAAATACGAAACGTCCACTCTCGATATCTATCTTTAACTTTGCACCATGATACAGGGCGTAATCGATGTATCCAGGAATCGCACTGTTCACATGACATTCACTGGCATGCTGTGGAGATTCAAAATCACGATCACGGTCATACCATGCCAACAACATGGATTCACCCTGTCGTTTTTCTGCTTCGCTATTTGAGAATGCCATCGCCTCAAGGTAATCATCGAATCCCGGTTCGGGCGAATACTCAACAATATCGACACCCGTGTAATCGGGCTCCGATGGTATATTACATTTAGATTCTATTTTCATCTGCTCCCCCCGTTGTGTTTCTCCCAGGCAAGCTGCAACAGATGCAGCCGCTCTCGGGTCTCATCGGTTGCCCCGGGACCCGGTATCAGAGCCAGATCACGGGCATCGAGTTCACGGCCCTGTTTTGTCCGGATAGCCACATCTGCAATATCATCACCTGTCGCGCGTTCGATAAATCTGACAGGTGCCCCCTCTTCATGTAACCAGCGATCCCCCCACTGCGTCAGGGCAATGAGGGTCGGATACAGGTCTCTCCCCATGGAAGTGAGTTTATATTCATGACGTTTCGCACCTTCTTTGATCGGAACGCGTTTTAACACACCGTTATCACACAATTTACGTAATCTGGCGGCCAGGATATTACGCGCGATACCCAGATGATGCTGAAAATCTTCAAAGCGGCAGGTACCAAAAAAAGCCTCTCGTAAAATCAGGATAGTCCACCACTCTCCGATCAGATCCAGAGCGTTTGCGATCGAACAATTAAGGTCATCAAGCTTGTTATGTTTCATCCGCCCACTATAAATTCATTAGTTGCAATATGCAACTAAATGTGATTAAGTGGCATTATGCAACTGTTTTATTATTAAACTTTCTAGTGAAAGATTAAAATCAAATGGGCCACTGAAGCACACAACACTAACGCTGCTAATTCCACATGCCTGACCAGAGTAGAGAAAAGCCATTGAAAAACAATACTTTAAATAAAAACAGGCCACCGTCCTCATCGATGCTACTAAAAATACTACAAACAGCATTCAAGTTCGGCGGTCTGGTCGCACCCCGGCTTACCGGATGCGCTGCCTACACGCTGTGGACTTCACCGCCACGTTTCAAAACACCAGAATCTGAGGCCAATACCATATCATCAGCCGAGATCGAACATCACCCGATCGGAGGAAAATCCATTGCCACCTACCGGTGGGGGCGGACGGGCCCGACTATATTGTTAGTGCACGGCTGGAGTGGTCGAGGTACGCAGCTGGGTCCCTTCGCTGAAGCACTGGTCAAATCCGGCTTTCGTGTCGTAAGCTTTGATGCCCCGGCGCACGGAAAGAGCTCGGGCAAGCAGACCAATATCTACGAGATTGCAGACACTATCTCTGCTCTGGATAAATTATACGGTCCTTTCAGATCCGTGGTCACACATTCTTTTGGTGGCCCGTGCCTGGCCATAGCGATGAGAGATGGCATGAAAACAGCATGTGTTGTTAACATCTCTCCCCCTTCCAGGACAGCAGGTCTGGTGAAAAAATTTACTGAAGCATTAACCATCCCAAAGAATGTTGAGAGTGAGTTGATATCCTGCATAGAAAAAAATTTCGGTAAAAATGTATGGCATGACTCATCCATGGAAAACAATATCCAGCATCTTGATACACCCGCTCTGGTCATTCATGACGTAGATGATATCGATGTGCCCTGGCACGAGGGTCAGGCGATAGCTAGAGCATGGAATGAAGTGAGGTTCATCAAAACCAGTAAATTGGGCCACCGTCGGATACTGCGCGATCCAGCCACGATTACAGCGACTGTCGATTTTATTAAAGGATTTTAACGTGTCCCGGGAAATGCCTGGTTCCACAACTGAGCCACATGCGTCATCGGTCAAAAGATACCGCTGCCCGAAGGGTTGTCATTTTTAAGCCGCTGCAACAAACTCATGAAATCCAGTTTCCATATTCCAGCCAGCGGTTTTAAACGCAAAGACAGCATATCACTGGAGGCGTATTTCGGCTGCTGATTAAAAGCAAAAATAACGATATTCTTATGATCGGGTACGGTCAAACAAAGCGTACGATGTCCAAATATTTTCCGGATAGAAAACAGGATCTGGGCAAACGATTGGGCATCAGACACCAACAGGTTCATCACCAGCACACCATGATCAGACAACTGCTGTTTTAACTGAAGCAGTGTTTTTTCGCTGGTCAACCACACGGGTGTTAACATTTTCTCTGCTATATCCGCTACGATCAAACTATAAGCTGTACCCTGCCACTGCTGGATATCATCGATGCTGATACTCCATTTCTTCTCAGGAAAATCGAAGAACTGCTCCGCTACACGGGAGACCGTTTTATTGATCTCTACTGCATCACCCCCGATAGCAGGGTCGACATGGTGCAGATATCGGGCCAGTGCCCCTCCACCCATACCCGCCAGCAAGATTTTTTCAGGGGTATCGATGAACAGCAACACAGCTAAAAAAGCATGATGAAGTGGTGACAGCAGCTGGTCAGCCTGAGTCAGTATGATACGACTCTGTTCGATCGCATCTATGTTAAGCCAGCGTTGATCCCCCCACTGCCAGACCTCGACCAGCCCGTACCGGGTATCGCTCCGGAAGAGCAACTGTTCTCGATCAGACATGAGAGACTTCGACTAATGCCAGTTTTCTACATGGCCCGTCTTGTCTGTAAACATCACACGTCCAGGACTATTGCTTCGAGCACCGCGTTTATAAGCATCCCATTCTGCACGGATCTGTTCTTTGAAGTCACTATAACGCCAGTCAGATCGGGGAGCAAACTGGCAGACTTCCCGGGTATCTTCGTTGAGATAATCAAAATACTCATAGTGTTCGAAATCTATTTTGCTGTATTTATAACACTGGATAGTGGCGCACATATTACCTTCTATATTATGATTGTACAGCTGATGCGTCTGGAACTGTCCCGGATCCAGCCAGGTGACCTGACCCGCACTCAACACGGCCTGCTGATACGGTACACTATCCTCAAACTGTAGCGATCTAAACCAGCGGCAGCTCAGACTGCCATGCAGTACCTTTATTATAGCGTTGCATTCGGCATGTCGATGAACCGGTGAATAGTGCTGCCCTGGCCAGATTTCCAGGACATAAGGCGCACCGGGTGAATCCCCCAGATTCTCACCGACGGTGATACGAAGATAACACTGCCTTTTACGTTCTTCACTCAAACCCGCCGATTTTTCCCGCAGGCGAGTGTGGCAGACGGCACCTTCGGTCATGATGCTCCAGTTGATCGCATCTGAAAAATCCGGGAAATCCGGTGTATTCAGACTCAGGTTTCTACCCGCTACATTATTGTAAAGGTGTGCACACTCAGCACTTAAATTATTGACGACTGTCGCCGCATTACTGTCGATGAGCCCCAGATTGATCTGGTTATGCTCAACGATGACAGGAGGTGCACTCGTGGTAACAGGAAGACGACGATAGACCGGACTTATCTGCTTCACTTCGTCATCATTGAAGTTACCGGCTATTGAGAAACTGTCCAGCGAAGACACCCAGTCCATCTCTCCCGCTTCCAGCCGTTGAGAATAATCAAATTCCAGTTCACAGAGCTCTGTAATCATCTCACCCTTGCCGAAGCGAATTAAACTGTTATTTTTATCGATGCTCAACCAGTAGACCTGTTCGCGACCGATATCCAGAAAGGGATCTGTCTCTACGCTCTTTTTTACCGCTTCGCAGAGAACCGTATCTATCTGGCCTTTGGTAATAACACGAAAACTGGTCCGCGTTTCACCGATATCGACCATCAGGCTACTGCAACCGGAACGAAAGAGGATACGAAACCGGCTCTTTGCACACACCGAAAAACCGACAGTACCCTGCCCTTTGATCTCAAGTTTTTTACGGACGTGATAGACCGAAAAACTGACTTTACGAGGATTACTATGGAGCTGCGTAATAGTCGGGCGCAATATCCGGGCAACCTTTTTCGTTGAAACCTTCATAAACAGCTCCGTGAATTGGTGTGATACAAAACTGAGGAACCTGTAAATCCATAACCTCATCGATCCGGTTACTAAATTTTGGCTTACCCCATTCTGTAAGTATCTTCAGGCGAGCGCTATAATGGTTTACAAAACTTTACAATTTAACTTTGAGAAAAACAGGATTTATGGCCTTCTTGCGACTTATGCCATAACTGTCAGAACAGACACTTGAAGAAATAACCCGCCCCACCGCAGGCAGAAGGGTGTGCACTGGTGACGAGAGTTGACCTCTATTTGCAACCATCGACAACAGGGAAATATTTACGGCGTGCCCCAAACAGGGAGCAATACTCGGTTACACAAAATTCGCGGCAAGCCACGTGGAATTAACCCGTAGAGATTAAATGACGGGCTACAATTTTATCAGGGGTTATGAATCAAAAACATCACAGGACAAACCTACACCACGAGAACCTGGCTGAGCAACCTGTCCAGCTCACCGAGATTATAAGGCTTGCCAAGTGCCCCCTTGAATCCGTAGTCTGAAAATTTAGCCATGACAGAATCATTCGAATAACCACTGCATACGACTACTTTTGCAGTCTCATCGATAGAGAGCACTTTCTGTACCGCTTCTTTACCTCCCATCCCTCCCGGTATGGTCAGATCCATGATAATAATATCGATGGCTTCATCACTTCCAAGCGCCTCTTTATATATCTCGATAGCCTCTACTCCATCGTCTGCATGCACTGTCTGATAACCGAGTTCGTCTAACATAGCCTCAGCAACTTCATGCAGCATCTCCTGGTCATCCATTATCAGCACGCGACCTTTTGACCTGGATTTATGGATATCAACGACATTATCAGGTGGGTCAATTTGTCCGGTATCGGAGGCAGGTAAATAGATGGTGAAACAGGTACCAACACCTTCTTCTGCGTCAGCAAAGATATAACCATCATGTTTCTTGATAATAGAGAATGACAATGCCATACCCAACCCGCTACCGCCTGTCTTGGTCGTGAAGTAAGGATCAAATATTCTATCGATGATTTCTGCCGGAATACCTGGACCGGAATCACGTATTTCAATCTTGTGATATAGAAGACCCGTTTTTGCCGGAGCCATACAAACGCCAGGAACATCTGTAACACGACTGAACGTCACCCTTATCGTACCGTCATCGTTCATCGCCTGGCGTGCATTGATCGCAATATTCTGTACTACCTGACTGATCTGACCATTATCTATATCTGCGATGATGGTATCGCAATCGTCACACTGGCAATCAAATGAAAGAGCAACACCACTGCCATGCAGGACAAATTCAGCCGATTCACGGACCACTTCTCCAAGGTTACTGAGTTTTTTTACCGGATCCCCTCCTTTCGAGAAGGTCAGTAACTGCTGTGTTAATTCAGCGGCTCGCCTGGATGCCTTGGCTGCGGCCGATATGTAGGTAACGGCTCTACTGTTCAGGTTGAGCACACGATCAGTCATCTCAAGATTTCCGATCACGATACCCAGAAGATTGTTGAAATCATGTGCGATACCACCAGCCAGAACACCGATCGATTCGAGCTTTTCTGAACGGATCGTCTCTTTTTCCCACAGCGTTTTCTGTTGCAGATATTTCTCTTTCTGCAACAGGATGCTGGCGATAGAAGCACAGGTATCGAGTAGTTTCCGCTGAAATACCGTCGCATCACGTACCTCAAAACTTGATAGCGCAAAAGTACCGATGATCTGATTCGATTCATCATAAAAGGGTATCGACCAGCAAGCAGATATATGGAAAGACTCGGCGAACGATCTGGTCGCGCACCAACGATTATCTTCCAGTGTATTACTCACATACATGGCTTCATTATGGTACACCGCGTTACCACACGAACCGACACCAACCTGCAACCCGTTGAGTGCATCGATAGCTTCCTGGGGGATACTGGGGGCCGTATGGACATACAGTTTACCCTCAGATTTTTCGTATAACATGATACTGGCGAGAGAGTCGGGTGTTAACTTCTCCGCCATGAGGCATAGCTGTGCCAGCAGTTCGGTACAGTTATTATTACTTACCGCTACACCGAGGATACTGTTTTGCAGCTCCAGTAACTCTTCAAAATCAGACTGAGAGATCGGGCTAACTTCTGGATTGGTATCTCGAAACTGGCTTTTTTCAGTCATAGGCAACTCTCATCCATAAACGAATTAAACTCGCTGAAACAGGATCCAGGAACCTCTGAATAAGTCGAGAATCGACATCTTTCGGTTGAAAATACCCTGTTTAACTACCACTAAGCGTAGCATCTTTGCCGATTATTTTTAATCAAATAGCTGATTGTGCCTCAATTATTTTGTAAACAACACCGTTTTACAGAACCGGGACACTAACCAGAAAAATGTACATTGACCATTCAACCTGAATTGATCAGTTGAGCGCGAAAAAGACGCGTAAGCCATTGGTGTGCATGGACTTTCGTGATCCAACTGACCAATTCAGGTGCAATAACCCACTGATCAAGCTTTGCTATAAAGCTCACTGCCTTTCTTTTTAAATTCCTCAGCCTTTTCCTGCATGCCCTTATCCAGTGCTATCTCGATATCACCGATACCTTCTTTAGCGGCGTATTCCCTCACATCCTGCGATATTTTCATGCTACAGAATTTAGGACCACACATCGAACAGAAATGCGCCACTTTATGTGCATCTTTTGGCATGGTCTCATCATGGTATTCACGAGCACGTTCGGGGTCTAATGCCAGGCGGAACTGGTCTTCCCACCTGAATTCAAAACGTGCTTTTGACATCGCATTGTCGCGTATCTGAGCACCGGGGTGACCTTTGGCGAGGTCGGCAGCATGAGCAGAGATCTTATAGGTGATGATACCAACACGGACATCTTCTTTATTAGGCAAACCCAGATGCTCTTTCGGGGTGACATAACACAGCATCGCACAACCATACCAGCCAATCTGTGCAGCACCGATACCCGAGGTTATGTGGTCATAACCCGGGGCTATATCCGTGGTGAGTGGACCCAAGGTGTAGAACGGTGCTTCAAAACAATCCTCCAGCTCTTTATCCATGTTTTCCTTGATCATCTGCATCGGTACATGTCCGGGACCTTCGATCATCACCTGTACATCATGCTGCCAGGCTATTTTCGTCAGTTCTCCCAGTGTTTCCAGCTCACCGAATTGTGCTTCATCGTTGGCATCGGCCAGTGAACCCGGTCGCAACCCGTCGCCTAACGAGAACGACACATCGTAGGCTTTCATGATCTCACAGATATCTTCAAAATGCGTGTACAGGAAACTTTCTTCATGATGTGCAAGACACCACTTAGCCATGATAGAACCGCCACGAGAAACGATACCCGTCACACGTTTCGCGGTCATCGGTACATATTTGAGGCGCAGACCGGCATGGATGGTGAAGTAATCCACACCCTGCTCGGCCTGTTCGATCAATGTGTCTTTAAAAATTTCCCAGGTCAGGTCTTCGGCGACACCGCCCACTTTCTCCAGTGCCTGGTAGATAGGCACCGTACCGATAGGTACCGGTGAATTACGTAAGATCCACTCCCGGGTCTCATGAATATTTTTGCCCGTGGACAAATCCATAATGGTATCCGAGCCCCAGCGGATACCCCACACCATCTTTTCGACTTCTTCAGTGATGCTCGAAGTCACCGCCGAATTACCCAGGTTACCGTTTATCTTCACCAGGAAGTTACGACCGATGATCATCGGTTCGAGCTCAGGGTGATTGATATTGGCCGGGATGATGGCACGACCACTGGCGACTTCATCACGGACGAACTCAGCCGTTATCTCATCAGGTAAGTGCGCCCCAAAAGACTGACCTGGATGTTGCACCAGTACTTTTGCGTATTCTGGATCCTTACGTAACGCCTGTAATTTCATGCTCTCCCGGATAGCGATATATTCCATCTCAGGCGTGATTATGCCCTGCTTCGCATAATGCATCTGTGAGACATTCCTGCCCGCCTTGGCCCGACGAGGTGTACGGATGTGCTCGAAACGAAGATCAGCCAGCTCAGGGTCACTTTGCCGTTGCTGTCCAAAATCAGAGCTTGGGCCATCCAGGTTTTCGCTATCACCTCGTTCCTCGATCCAGCCACTACGCACATCATCCAGCCCCTTTAACAGGTCGATCTGTATATCGGGGTCGGTATATGGCCCTGAAGTATCATATACCGGTATCGGTGGATTTTTTTCTGCACCAAAACTGGAAGCCGTATCTTCAAGGTGGATCTCTCGCATCGGTACCTGGATATCCGGGCGTGAACCTTCGACATAAACCTTGTTTGAACCATCGAGTGGTCTGGTGGAATCGGCCGACAGCCGGGCTGCACGATCAAGGAATTCTTGTGGTATTGCACTCATAAAATTGATCCAGAGATTAACGTAAATGGACAACCTGTAATGATACCCGATTATGAGCTCATATAATGGCATAACATCAACCGTATCCCCTGTTTTGGCTAATTAATTAATAGAGCGGCCCTTAACCCCATTAACATTATGGATTTATACCGATAAATTAGCCTGCAAACCTACCCTGCACCTCGCTCTCAGGGTAGAATGCGTTTCTTCCAGCAATTAATCAGAGAATGAAGGCAGCGGTATGGACTTCGAAAAAGCACGATACAATATGGTTGAACAGCAGGTACGCCCCTGGGATGTACTCAATCCACGTGTTCTGGATGTTATCAGCGAAATCCCGCGTGAAGCGTTTACGCCGAATGAATACAAAAATCTGGCTTATGTCGACACCCGTATTCCACTGGGAACCTTCGAAGACACCCCCTGCGCCATGGCCAACCCGAATATCGATGGCCGTATCCTGCAGGAACTGGATATCCAGGATGATGACCTGATACTGGAAATCGGTACCGGCAGCGGTTACCTCACAGCCTGTATGGCAAAACTGGGCCGTCACGTCGATACCGTCGATATCAATGAAGACCTTACCGCCATGGCGGAAAAAAATCTGCATGCATTACACATCGATAACGTCAATCTGAGCACGGGCGATGCCAGCAGGTCCTGGAATCAAAAACGGAATTATGACGTGATCGCAATCACGGCTGCAATGCAATCTATTCCGGATAGTTATAAAAAGCTGCTCAAGATCGGTGGCAGGATGTTCATCGTTACCGGTGAAGCCCCTGCGATGACAGCTTATCGCGTAACCCGGACAGATAAAAACAAATGGTCAACAGAAGAACTGTTTGAAACTTCCATCGAACCGATGATCCAGCCAGTCAAACAAAAATTTACCTTCTAGAGGTTCCCTTTGCCATGCGTGAGCTTAATGCGCAGCGATTAACCCCCATATTGAGACACACCGACTCGAACAGGGAAGAACGGACCAGGGCTGTTGATGATCAGATGCCGACTTATCGAACTCACAATTCGGTCCTGATGTGGACCAGATAGACAGACTACCATAGCCAATGCGACGGAAAAAAATGAAAAAACTCTCACAGAATATTATCAGTTTATTCCTCATCTTCAATGCCACACCTTCATCAGCACTCGATTTAAACGAAGCACTCGAACTCGCACAAAAATACGATACCACGTACCAGGCCGCATATTCCCGCTATCTTGCTGCCATCGAAACTGCATCACAGACCACATCAGCAATATTGCCAAAAGTGGACTTCAATGCCTTCATACAGGAAGGCCGAACCGAGATAGACAGCAAAGGCAGACCGGCTTTCAATACTGATAACAACAATAATGGCTACTCGATCAACCTGAATCAGGTTATTTTTGACAAATCAATATTTGATGACCTGGACCGTGGTGATGCTATCGAAGCCAAGGCCCTGGCTGATCTGGAAGCGGCCAAACAGGAGACCATCGTCCGTGTCGCTAAAGCCTATTTCGATGTATTAATCGCCATTGATACATTAGAGACTGCCAGCGCAGAAAAAAAAGCCATCGGCAAACAACTGGAGCAGAGTAAAGAACGTTTTAATGTGGGGCTATCCGCTATCACCGATGTCAAGGAACAGCAGGCAAGCTACGATATATCAGTAGCTGATGAGATCATCGCTATCAATAACCTGTCTAATAGCCGGGAAGCACTGCGCGTCATCATCAATACCTACCCGGAAAAACTGGAAGTCGCTCGTGAAGACCTTCCTCTGGTCGTTCCCGAACCCATGGATATCGATGCCTGGCAAGAGAAGGCTTTACAGAACAACTTTGCACTGCTATCGAGCAGATATTCTGTCGATGCTGCACAGAGTGCCTATGACGGCAGCAAAGGGGGGCATTACCCGAAATTAAGCCTCAATGCATCCTATGGTATCGTCAATTCTGATCAACGTGATACTAATTTTGGTGTTCCTATTCCTGAGAGCACGAGTACCGATGCCAAAGTCATCCTGTCACTGGATGTTCCGATATACAGCGGTGGTTTCACCAGCTCTACCGTACGCCAGAAATCGTCCGAACTCAGCCAGTCCAGGGCCTTACATGAACAGGAGAAGAGGCAGACTGTGGCATTAGCCCGAAGCTCATACCTGACACTGGAAGCAGATATCGCCACTGTCAGAGCAAGGAAACAGGCAGTCATCTCGACCCAGACATCACTGGACGCGACACTTGCAGGTTATGATGCGGGTACACGCACCAGTGTCGATGTCCTATTATCACAACGTCTGTTATACAGCAGCCAACGTGATTATTCGGTAGCGCGCTATGCCTATATCACCGATAGCCTTGAGCTAAAACGCGTTGCCGGCATATTGAGCGCGAACGATGTCAAAAAGATCAATGAATGGCTCGTCCCTAAAGACGTAAAAAAACCTTGACCCAGGAGCCAGAAGAACGAGTCACGCAACAAAATAGCCCTGTCAATAAAAAAGGTGAAACAAAAAATCAAGTCACTGCAATACACATCGTACCTGGCACCAAGGCACTGGCCATTATGGTTTGCGATCGGAGTATTGCGATTATCTGTTCTTCTACCCACGACAGTGATTCAGCATATCGGCTCAGCATTAGGCCTGTTGATCTACAGGTTGATGCCTTCCAGAAGACGCACAGCCCGTATTAATATAAAACAGGCTTATCCGGACTACACCAAAAATGAAATCGACACGCTCAATAAGGCAGCATTTAAAAGCCTGGGGATATCTATCTTCGAAATGGGTGAAGCATGGTTCGAAAAATCCAGTGCGTTAAAGAAAAGATGTCAGATCGAAGGTAAAGAGCATCTCGACCTGGCGATAGCGAAGAACAGACCTGTCATATTATTAACCGGTCATTTCACTACCCTGGAGATAGGTTCACGCCTTATCGGCTTTTATTGCAAAAAATACAACGGCGTTTATAAAAAATCACACGACCCGCTTTTTAATGCCATCATGGTACGCCACCGCTCGACTTTTGGTGATGCCCTGATCGAGAACAAAGATGTTCGCAATATAATAAGAGGACTCAAAAACGGCCATGCCACATGGTTTGCACCTGACCAGGATTTCAAACGGCAGGATATCGTATTCACCCCTTTTCTCGGTGGTATTGCATCAACGCTCACCGCTACCGCCAAGCTGGCAAGAATCACCGGGGCATCTGTCATCCCGTTTTACCCGGTCCGGTTAAGTAACGGTAAAGGCTTCAAACTCATCGTATTGCCCGCACTGGATAACTTTCCCTCACAGGATATCGAAGCAGACAGTACCCGCGTGAACAAGACCATAGAAGAGATGGTTTATAAACACCCCGAACAATACCTCTGGTCTCACCAACGCTTTAAAACGCAACCCGGAGGGCGTAGCAGCCTCTACGCAGCATCGGAGTAATGTTACTTTATCGTCTACTCACTATCGTGCTGTCCCCCCTCATCCTCGGTCACATACTGTACCTGTCCATCAAAAACAAACAGGGGCGATATTTCTGGCAGCGACTCGGTTTTAGATGTTCACACTTACCCACGGATAGTTTATGGTTTCACTGCGCTTCTGTCGGTGAAGTAAACACGCTTCTCCCGCTTCTAAACAATATCCACATGCAGGATGAGCAACTAAGATTTATCATCACTACCAATACCGTTACTGGTGGCAAGATCGTCGAACAACAAGGCCTGGATTACCTCTATCATCACTACCTGCCTTTCGACTGGGTTCATGGTATCAATCGATTTCTTTCTACCATCAGGCCCCGGAGTCTTTACATTATGGAGACCGAGATATGGCCTAATCTTTTCGATTTATGTGCAGACAACCACATACCTCTCTACCTGATCAATGCACGCTTATCGAGCAAAACCACCTCTGCCAGCTCATGGATAAAATCATTACTCAGTTCCAGTCTGTCAAACGTCAGAACCATCTATACCCGCTCAGAAAATGATACAGATGCTTATATATTATTAGGAGCCGATAAAGAGAAAATAGAGACCACGGGAAACCTGAAGCTGACGACTATCCTGGAAGATGAGCACACGATCAAAAATGATAATGTAACCA
>DROB01000298.1 GCA_011321985.1 Gammaproteobacteria bacterium
GGTTTATTAAGGGTAAAGATGTGGCGACCGGTTTTAGCTGGCCAATTGATGTCCTTGGTGCAACAGAGAGTGGTTTGCACTATATCGCTGATGATAATCATCAGGCGGTGAATGCAGAGATTCAGACTGTTATTGGCCATGATGGGGTACAGACCAACGCACTGTACCAACAGGAAAACTATGAATTCAGTGGTGATACCCAGTGTCCTTATGAAATTCTTAATATAGTCGATGGCTCCAGTGATCTGTATATAAAATACTGGGTAAAACTTGATGGCGAAAGTGTTACCCGGGCTGACCCTGATCTGTGGCGTACTTTTTTTGAATACAAGACAAAAGGTTATGCCGATGGTAACGGTTTCAGACTGATTACTTTTATCTATAACGATGCTGACGGGGTACCTTACTGGCACTTCCAGGGTGATGCTGATCCGCTAAACTCGATCTGGGAAATAGACAATAGGGATGTTCCGGTACCGATGGATAAGTGGTTCCTCACCGAGTTTTACTGGCACTGGAGTGAAGGCAGTGACGGTGTAGCCTTATGGAAAGTAAATGGTCAGGTCATCGGTGAGCATCATGGTCCGACAACCCGAAATTCAAAACCGATAGACTTTATCCTGCTCGCACAGATTTATGGTAATTCTAACCCCAAACATCAGTGGATTGATGATATTGAGATATGGAATGCTCTGCCTGAATAATGCCTCACGACTTATTTAAAATCATGGACACCCATTGATTTACTTCCTCTAACCCGTTTATTTATAGTTTTATTGTGATCTCTTGGTTGTAATATAGTAACATATAAGTTACTACTGATTTATATGAAACTACTGGAATACATCAAGGAAGATGGTTCAAACCCTTATAAGAAATGGTTTGATACACTAAATGCACAGGCAGCTGCAAAGGTAACTGTAGCAAAAGCCAGGATCGAGTTAGGAAACACTTCCAATATTAAATGGTTCAGTGGAATTGGTGAGTATAGAATTGACTGGGGCCCAGGCTATAGAATTTACCTGATACGGGATGGTATAGAGTTAATCATTCTTCTTGGCGGTGGCACTAAAAAAAGACAACAGCGAGATATCAAGAAAGTAAAAATACTTTATAAAGAGTACAAAACCCGTAAGAAAAGAGACAGGCCATGAGCATCACCAGAGATTACAAAGATACTATTAATGAGCGGGCTGGTAACGATGCTATTTTTACTGCCGCGTTACTTGATGAAGCAATTACTTTATTATTAAACGATGAGCCTGATGTTGCTCGTCTGGTACTTAGAGATCTGGTTAATGCAACTATTGGTTTTGAGGAACTTGCGACTGAGATCGAAAGACCAAGCAAGAGTTTACATCGTATGCTCTCAGCCAGGGGAAACCCGACTATGGATAACCTGACTAAAATTATCAGTATACTTCGAAATCGATTAGGCCTGGATATTAAAATCCATACTATACCTAATTTTGTAGCCTGAACTTTCTAATTGTGGAATACCAGGAACAGATCTCTCATCGTGCTATAGCCTTATAAGATTGCATCAGTGAAACCACATAAAATCATGGACACCCATTGATTTACTTCCTCAAGAGTATCAAGTATTATTTTTGGTCTGCTTATTTGACCATCAGCGCTTGTTTATTTCAATATAATCACGTTTTGCCGGGCCAACATATAACTGGCGTGGGCGACCGATCCGCTGGTTTTCTTCGGCGATCATCTCCGCCCATTGAGCAACCCAGCCTACGGTTCGGGCAATGGCAAACATCACGGTAAACATGTTGGTGGGAATGCCTAACGCTTTGTAGATCAGACCGGAATAGAAATCGACATTGGGATAAAGGTTGCGCTGGATAAAATATTCGTCGTTGAGGGCGATCTCTTCCAGTTTTAATGCCAGCTCAAAAGTTGGGTCATCTTTATCGCCGAGTTTTTCCAGAACGTCGTAACACATTTTTCGGATAATTTTTGCGCGTGGGTCATAGTTTTTATAGACCCGGTGACCAAACCCCATCAGGCGGAACGGGTCATTTTTGTCTTTTGCGCGAGCGATAAATTCGGGTATATTATCTACGTTGCCGATCTCATCTAACATAGACAATACAGCTTCATTGGCGCCGCCGTGCGCTGGTCCCCACAGCGCTGCTATGCCGGAAGCGATACAGGCGAATGGATTGGCACCAGAGCTTCCAGCCAGGCGAACGGTTGAAGTGCTGGCATTCTGTTCATGGTCGATATGCAGGATGAAGATCAGATCAAGCGCTTTTTCGGCTATAGGGTCTACTACATACGGCTCACAGGGTATGGAGAACATCATACGCAAGAGGTTGCCGGTATAGCTAAGGGAGTTATCAGGGTATACCTGTGGCTCACCTATCGAATGGTTATAGCTGGCTGCGGCGATGGTGGGCATCTTGGCGATCATCCGGTGTGCGGCAATCTCGCGGTGGCTGGCATTAGTGATGTCAGTCGAATCATGATAAAAGGCCGATAATGAACCCACTACGCCGACCATGATCGCCATCGGGTGTGCATCGTGATAAAAGCCACCGAAGAGACTGCTCAATGATTCATTGAGCATGCTGTGCCTGGTGATGACATCGTTGAACTTTTTTAATGCTTCTTCTTCGGGTAACTCACCGTGTAACATCAGATAGGCCACTTCGGTAAAGCTGCTTTTTTCTGCCAACTGTTCGATAGGGTAACCGCGATAGAGTAGTTCACCTTTGTCACCATCCAGATAGGTTAACGAACTTTGACAGCTGGCAGTGGATAAAAACCCCGGATCATAAGTGAAGTAACCTGCGTCGCGAAATAAACGGCCAATGTCTACTGCATATGGCCCATGTGTCGGGTGTTTTACCGGCAGCTCAATCTGTTCACCAGTGCTATTGTCTGTAACAGTTACCGTATGCTCTTTCATATTATTATTCCCTGAAAATAATAGTCGAATATAAGTGTACGCATTTTCTATTCGATGCATCTTTGCATCGATAGTTTCTACTTACTGTAGTCTAGAAAGGATTTATTAACAGTAACCGGTGTTAAAGAGGGTGGGAATCACGGGACGGTTTACACATTAGTGAGAGTGAGGGTCAGGCCTTGCTTTTTA
>DROB01000299.1 GCA_011321985.1 Gammaproteobacteria bacterium
AACCGATCAGTTCACCGAAGATGATGAAATAAAGCCCGACCGAGATGGCGGGTGGCAGTATCGTCTGTATCCATATGCGGATAAAGCGTAGATATTCTTTGGTTGCGATAGTTTTAAACGCAACCCATTGCTGTGAGAAATTCATCTTGCGCTCTCGTTGCCCGGGTTGTTATCGTTAAGCATGCCGATAAATAATTGTTCGAGGCGATTGGTCTTGTTTTTCATGCTGACAACGTTGATGCCACATCCTTTAAGAATATTGAACAGGTCGGTAATATTCTGACTGTCATTGATGTCTGCTTCCAGCGTCGAGTTATCGATCATTCTTATCGCGTAGTCACTGCAGTCGGGAATAGCGTCAACGCGGTTGCCAAGGTACAGGATAAAAGTTTCGATATGTAAGCGGTCGAGTAATGATCGCATCTGGGTCTGCTCGATGGTGATACCATCATTAATGATAGCAATGTTGTTACACAGGCTCTCAGCTTCTTCAAGATAGTGTGTGGTAAGGATAATGGTCGTACCTTTTGCATTCTGTGCGCGTAGAAATTCCCACATGGAATGGCGGATCTCGATATCGACACCAGCCGTGGGTTCATCAAGTATGAGCAATTTGGGACGATGCATAAGGGCACGAGCGATCATCAGGCGACGCTTCATACCACCGGACAGCTCTTTGGCCATATCAAAACGTTTGTCCCACAGTTTCAGTTGCTTGAGATAAATCTCTGCGCGCCGATGTGCTTCTTCCCGGTTTATTCCGTAATAGCCTGCCTGGTTTATCAGGATTTCGCCAACGGGCTCAAAAATATTAAAATTGAACTCCTGAGGGACCAGGCCGATATGCATACGAACATCGGCCGAATCTGTATCTAGATCATGTCCAAACACTTCCACTTGCCCGGTCGATTTGGTTATCAATGATGAAATAATACCAATAACGGTTGATTTACCGGCACCGTTGGGCCCCAGTAAGGCAAAAAAATCACCTTCTTTTACAGTAAGATCAACACCTTTTAATGCATTTACACCATTTTTATAGGTTTTTTTCAGATTTTTGAGTTTTAATGCATTCAATTTTTGTTTTTCTGTGTTGTGATAAAGGGACTACCATCATAGTGCTTCTGATGTTACAGTGTTTGTATAAGTAATACGACCGTCTAAGAATATTATTATTGTATAGGCGTAATAATCTGTTTCAATGATTCGGTCACATTTTTCAGGTAAATTCTTATGGGTACGAAGGGTGACGGCAATCGTCAACGAATTGTAGAAGCTGCAGATGGCCTGTTTTATCGCCATGGGTACAACCAGACCTCGTTTCAGGATATATCGGATGCTACAGGTATTCCGCGTGGTAATTTTTATTATTATTTTAAAACCAAGGATGAGATCCTGGAGGCGGTTGTTAACTCACGAGTTGAAGGACTGAGCGAGATGCTGAGCCGGTGTGAGGCAG
This sequence comes from Gammaproteobacteria bacterium, assembly GCA_011321985.1. GTDB lineage: Bacteria > Pseudomonadota > Gammaproteobacteria > SZUA-229 > SZUA-229. Next base: position 1,460 of record DROB01000299.1, read on the forward strand.
AAGCGAATGATGGCAGAGAGCGGCTGCTACTGTTCAGCAATATGCTGGAATACAATCGGGACAACGTCATAGAATCGGGTTGTCCTATCGGTACCTTATGTTCTGAGCTGGCAAAAGATGATGCCGCCTTGCATACGAAATCCAGGCAAGCCTTCGTTTTGTTACGTGACTGGATAAAGCGGCAATTTCAATCGGCAGGTCTGGGTAATGCTGATGATCTGGCGATGGATTTACTGGCTAAGATACAGGGTGTTACCGTACTCGCCAGTGCATTTAAAGATATCGACTATGTGAAACGCAGCCATCTGGAAATAAAGAACTGGATCAATGAAAAAACGTTAAACTAATTTTATCGGGAGTATTTTGATGGACATGTCTATTCAGGAAACTTATCTGGCGGCGTTCAGGGGTAATTTTACCTCTACCATGCGCTGGCATGATCTGGATGCTTTTTGGGAGCGGTTAAAGGCGCAGGCCGATGACCACTGGTATATCTATGCCGTCGGAGAGGTTCCACCAGAAGCGACGGTCAGCCAGGATCAGCTGATGAACTTCATCGAAAAGATCGATGTGTTATTACACAAGGATCATGAGGAAGATTATTGTGGGATAGTCTACGCAGATGATTTGCAGACACCGGAAT
>DROB01000300.1 GCA_011321985.1 Gammaproteobacteria bacterium
TCCAGTTCAGGTCTTTCAGTAGACAGGTTCTCGTAGTAAGGGAACTGCAGATAGATGGTCGTGCCCCGGTCAGGTTTGCTGTGTATCACCAGCTCACCACTTGACTGCTTGATAAAACCGTACACCATGCTCATGCCCAGACCGGTCCCGGAAGTTTTGCTCGTGGTATAAAAAGGTTCGATCGCACGGTCTAGCACATCTTTGCTCATGCCTGTACCGTCATCTTTTATATGGACACAGATACATTGATCGCCTAGATCGTTGTCGGCATTACGAATTATTTCCTGTGAACGTTGTGTTGGTATCTTCTCGGCACTGATAGATAGATGGCCTCCATCAGGCATGGCATTTCTTGCGTTGATGATGATGTTGAGTAGTGCGCTTTCAAACTGTGTCGGGTCGACGAGTATGTTGGGTAGATCCGGCTGGATGTGGATCGATAATTTAATATTTTCACCGACGGTGTTATCGAACAGTTTGTAAAATTTATTTATGGTTTTCTCGATATTGACAGATATAGGTGAGATCGATTTTTTACGAGAAAAAGCCAGCAACTGTTTTGTGAGCTCAACGCTATCCTCAACGGCAGAGTATGCATCTGTTACGAGCTCGATGTCTTCATTATCCGTATTATTATTTCTGAACATGGATTCCATCAACAGGTCGAGGTTACCTTTTGCGACCGTCATCAGGTTACCAAAATCATGAGCGACACCGCTGGTGAGCTGTCCTATCGCATCCATCTTGTTGTTATGCACTTCCTGCTCTTTTTTGTAGTGAGCGTCTGTTATGTCCTGTACCAGGCCATTGATCTCTATTAATTCATCGTGTTCATCGTAAGTTCCGGCGCATTGTTCACGTACCCACCTTGTATTTAATGATGCATTCTTTATGCGGTGGTCAAACTGGTAAGATTTATGGGTGTTGTTGAGGATGTTTTTAAACAGGTTCAAACGCTGTATGTCTTCTTCGAACTCTACCTTGAAAAACTGTTCGTAGCCGGGTGTCCATCGCTCCTCCTGCCTGCCATAGATATGATACATCTCTTCAGACCAGGTCAATCTACTGGTTTTGACATTCCAGTTCCAGTTTCCCAGATGTCCGATTTTTTGCGCCTGCTTCAATAAGCGTTCACTGATATGCAGTTTTTCGGTCAGAAGATAACGTGATATTACGCCTGACAGGCGCAAGCATATCTTATAAAAAGTCTCTTCATGCAGGATGGACCAGTTCGTCTGAGTCGAACATTGCTGTAATACCAGATACCAGATCTGGTTGTCCTGCAAGTTGAGCGCTTTTATCATCTGTCGTTTCAGCGTGGGATCATAAAGCGATGCCGGATTGGTATCGTTGAACCGGGTTATAATGGGATATTCCGAATGTTTCGCCCGATGGAAAGTATAACTGCCTAAAGCGTCAAACAAAGAATTCTGTATTTTATCGATACTCTCCGTTCCGGAAGATTTCACCTTACAGCCGATTTTCAGGTAATTATTCTCGGCTGAATCAGGTTTTATGATGAAAGCACGGTCTGCGGAGTAGATTTTCAGCATGGTAGACAGCATTTCATGCATGATATCTTTCAGGTTTTTATTCTGCGTGATAATCCGAGAGATTCTCTCGATATACTGCAGGTGTAATTCCTGATTTTTTGTTTCTATGATGGCATTTCTTGCTTTTATCAGATACTGGATACGGTATGGGAAAGTATCCCAGTTGATGGGTTTGACGATAAAATCGGTCGCACCGAGTCCATAGGCTCTCTCGATAGAGACTGAATCGTCCATACCGGTAACCATGACGATCGAGATATCGGTGTCACCGTATAAATTCCGGACCTCTCTGCAGACATCAAAACCATCGATTCCGGGCATGTTTACATCGAGCAGGACCAGATCAGGTTGTTGTTCTGAAATATACTTTAAGGCATCGATTCCATTTTGAGCTTCTTTAATATCGTATTGCTCATCGATCAATGCGTCACGCATCAGTAACCGGATGGTAGCATCATCATCAATGATCAATATGCTGGGTATTCTTGATGAGTTGTTCTGATGCACCACACCTGGATCCTGTTGGAATCGTAATAAGCTTTTTTCTGCCAACATCTTGCCATATCATCGGTTGATGGCAAATGTTTTCATAACCTGATCTGATTGTACACAGAAACAGCTTACCAGGGTATCTCTGAACTGATTTATTCTGATTTTATCGGGTTCTCTGTCATGATTACTGTTCGTAGATGTCAAAGTTTATATCAGGATCTGTATCGATGCCTTTTTGCCATAATAGAACAAATTCGATGAACTGATCTTTCGGTAGTGGTCGGCTTATGTAATAACCCTGTGACTCTTCACAGTTCAATGAGTCGAGCAGGTTCATGTGTTCTACTTTTTCTACACCTTCGGCGATGATGCTTAGTTTCAAATTATGGCCGAGGGCGATAATCGATTGCACGATAGACTTGTCATCGGCATTGTTATCAACATTCTGTACGAAGGATCGATCAATTTTTAATTTATCGATCGGAAATCGTTTCAGGTAGGCCAGTGATGAATAACCTGTCCCAAAATCATCGATAGACAGACTGACACCTATGTTTTTTAGCTTATGTAAACTCTCGATTGTTTGCTCTACATTCTCCATGATAGAGCTCTCGGTTAATTCCAGTGTTAAATATGATGGATTTAATCCGGTTGCTTCAAGAGCATTATTGACGATTTCTGGCAGGGTGTTATCCCTGAATTGCTTGGCAGACAGGTTCACACTGATCTTTAGATCTTTCAATCCCTGTTGATGCCATTGTTTGCACTGGATACAGGCCTGGTTGATAACCCATTTTCCGATAGGGATGATGAGTTCTGAGTCTTCAGCAACGGGTATAAACCTGTCGGGAGGAATCTGACCCTTGGTGGGGTGGTTCCAGCGTATGAGTGCTTCAGCACCGGTTATCTTTTGTGCTCCTATGTCTACTAATGGCTGGTAATACAGCTCAAATTGATTCTGCTCCAATGCGCTGCGCATTCCGGTTTCGATGCCAAGGCGCTCGATCACAGCATCGTTCATATCTTCAGTATAAAACTGATGGCAGTTACCTCCTCTACTTTTTGCTGTGTGCATCGCCATGTCAGCGTTCTGTACGAGGGTCATGGTATTGCTGCCATCCGCAGGGAATACGCTGACTCCGATACTGGTACTGATGATCAGTTGTTTCTGTTGCAGTAATGAAATAGGCTCGAGAAAGCGCTGAAATATGTTGCGTATGGTGGTGAATACTTCATCAGCAAACTTGATGTCTGATAGCACGACAACAAACTCATCACCATCCCATCTTCCTAGCATGCCATTTTTATCGATGCACTGTTGCAGGCGTTTTGATATGATTTTTATGATATCGTCCCCCAGTTCGTGACCCATACTTTCGTTGATGCGTTTGAGTCCATCGATATCGAGGAAGAGGACTGCTATTTTTTTATCCGATGCTTTAGAATCGGTAATCTCGTGCGTGAGGTGTTGCCTTAGCAAACGCTTATTGGGTAATTTTGTCAGTTGATCATAATGTACCAACTGGTGTACCTGTTGCTCTGACCGGTACAGTTTGACGATAAAAGTCAGTACGTTTGCGACGGTACGAAGGAAGAAAATCTCACGGATATCCTGTTTATGGCCAGGTTCAAGATAGAGGATCAATACGGCCAGGACGGTATCTCCGGATCTGACAGGGATACTGTAATAGGGGCGAA
>DROB01000301.1 GCA_011321985.1 Gammaproteobacteria bacterium
CTGATAACCTTGGCGGGCCAGGCAACGAGCTAAGTCCAGTCACAGGTTCACCTCAGCTATGTTCGGCACCTGGTGGCATCGGTGGTCAGGGTCGTCTCTGTCGCAATGGTAACGAGAAGAACTATGAACAGACCTATCTGGGTTACGGTTTTGAATACTTCGATAAACCATTCAAAAATGCCGGTCAGATCCGTTTCAATGCCGAATACCAGAAACAGTTCGGTTTCACCTTCGACGGTGCTAACTCACCTTCCTCAGCCTTTGTCTCTGGCGTAATACACCAGCCTACCGGTGGCCTCAATGAAGGCTGGTACGCTGATCTCGGTTATGACATCCAGGGATTGTGGAACGGTAAAAACCGTACTACGCTCAATTATCGTTACGATGAATTTGACCGCAATAAAACCAATAAAGCACGTGCGGTCCATATGAAGACCAGCACCTTTACAGCTGAGTATTTCTTCCATAAGAAGGCTCGTTTAACCCTTTCCTACCAGATGCGTGACTGGGATACCAATAAACGTACCGGTGGACCTGAAAAAGTTGGTAACCAGATCCTCAGTAGCATCGATGATCGGATCGGCATCGAACTCACCTTTATCTTTAAAAACGTCCTCCTGCGTTAATGGGTAGTGTTTCATAGCAACATTAATCCATAAAGACCTGCATAAAGGTAGTATGGGCCCGCAAGGGCCCATTTTTTTAGCTTTTAAAATTCAAGGAATCACGAGGTAATAATGATGAATAACAATAGAATAAAATCTCTGTCACTCAGCCTGTTATTTTTAACAGTAGCACTGGGCAGTAATATCGCATCGGCTCACCCTGATGGCATCATACGCATAAAAAGCCATAACAGCGTAACGGTAACGATCGATAAATTGCAACAGGCATTAAGTAAAAAAGGCATGACCATTTTCAAACGTATCGATCACGCAGCCGGTGGGGAAAAAGTCGGCATCGATATCCGCCCTACTGAGCTGCTCATTTTTGGCAACCCGAAAATCGGTACGAAACTGATGCAATGCACACAGGAAGCCGCGCTTGATCTCCCGCAAAAAGCTCTCGCCTATCGGGATAAATCAGGACAGGTCTGGCTGATCTACAATAACCCGCACTACATGGCAGACAGACACCATGTAGAAGGCTGCGAGAAAGTCATCAATAAATTCAGCAACGCGCTTGCACACTTTACCAAAATCGCAGCCGAGTAAACCGGAAACTCTGACCTGATCCGGCCGAACAGATGGTTTCTCAGAATCTCGTAGTGGCAATACCCTCTTCGCCACTACGAGGTATACTATTGTCCATGGTCTCCTTTAAAAAAGCCTTATTCCTGTTTTCCCTGATATCGATCCTGGTCATCACGGATAGCGTATCCGCTGCCGATAACAGACCCGGGACAATTATTCCCGATATTGAAATTTACCCGTTTTATCAACACACTGAACCGGTTGAATCATCGTTCGATAAAGGCCCTGTGAGCCTCTTGCTCCAAAGCCCTTCCATTTCAGATCTGGCAACTCTAGAAGCAATCTTCGACGGCTGGCATCTGCCCTTTGAGGTCATCTCGGAAAACCCACCGATCATCAAAACCGACTGGTTGCTCTGGCATCACGACGAAGGGAGCAATAAAACCTTGAGTGAGCCCCAAAATAATTTTTTCAGTATCAATACCCAGGACCGTTACCGCTTTAAATTCAAACTCGATACCTCCGAAAGAAAAACCCGTCTAATCCTGCTGCAGTCCTGGCGAGAGCAGCAGGAGGATATCACTCCAGATTCTGCCATGGTCTGGCTAGAATGGCGCACAGCTCCGATAGATGAACAGGCTATCAAGGATTTTATCTCACGATTACGGACTGAATTTGAAAAAATTGCCATCGCCAGGCATGCCTCACACAACCCTGGATATAAAATACCGAAAGCACCCGCATCATCCGGTAGCACGACAAGCCCATCAGAAGTTGTGAGCAACTATCAGACTATCGATAAACCGGTTACGGCCGTATGGTCTCAACTGATACTGACACTGGGCAATAAAAATATAGCGATAGAATCAGCTGACAATCAACGTCACATTGTTATCACGAACTGGTCTCATGCTGATGAAAAAAAACTTGAGCATTCCAGTGAAGCAGAAAACAACCATAGCAGACAACACCGTCTCCAGATCACCATAACCCCCGGAGCCACACCGTCAGAGTCTGCTGTTTTCATTCACCGCCTTTCAGTCAATGATAGAAATCAGCCTTCAAAACAACGGATAAACAGCGAAGAAAAACTAGCCATCGAAGCCTCTTTTCTTCACTATCTACAGCTGGGGAAGTGATAAATACTTTCAACACTATCAGCTAACAGTATGATTATATAGAGTTATCTCTGTTAATGCAGTTTCGAGAAGTAATCCAGCAGAACTTTCCTGTTCTGAGGTTTGATAAAAATATTACTGTGATTGCTGTCTATCAAGGCAAACATTTTCGGCTCACCGGCCGCTTCGAATAATCGATCCGCATGGTACATATCGATCATTTCATCCGACTTGCTATGCAATATCAAAATGGGGATGGGAGTGATCAGAGCAACAGAATCCAGTGGGCGGTAAGTATTATCGATCGTAAATGAAAGCGGCCATTGAAACAACCAGAACAACCAGCTCTTTGATAACACGTCCTGTGTCACGTCATGGTAATCACTAAAAGCCTCTACCGTAACCAGTGCCTTGATCCGATCTCGATAAGCCGAGTGTGCAACAGAATATATGGCCATGCTGCCACCAAGACTGTGTCCTATCACAATCAGTTTTTCATCCTCAGGTAACTGGCCGGCGACATAGGCAATCATCGATTCCATATCTCTGATCGTCGTATCCAGCTCGGCGATCCCTTCCGACTCGCCATAACCACGGTAATCGAATACATAGACATCATATCCCTCTCGTGGCAACCAGAACGTATTTGGTAACTGGGTGCTGACATTATCACCGTTGCCATGAAAAAAAAGAATCGTTCCAGCCGTTTTTTTCTCGGCAAAAAGCTTCCAGCCGTGCAGCATCAGACCATCCACTGAGCGGATATATACATCCTCATGCATCATGTCGACTGCGTCTGGCGTTACCGGATAAGCCTTTACCGGCACGAACAGATAATTCGTGCACGAGGTTAAAAGAAAAATCAGAAAAAGAAAAAAATAACGGTACATTAGCCTGATACCCAGATAAAAATTCAAGGTCGAAAATACCATAGATCGATCGATAATACGGAAGAACTATTCAAAAAAGTGCATTGGCAGAGGAAAAAATCCTCTCTATTATTATGTATAGCTTCAAACCTGAAGCAACGGTTACTGCGTGAGATTAAAAGACTGTTTTCGACGGTGGACATAAGGACTTTAAAAATATTTTTTCGTATATCCGCTAATGGTCGATAACTGTCTTTTAGTCATACCGGCAGGGCATGCGTGGTCAGGCTCAAATTATTACTCCTGGTATCATAAAATTATTTATCAGACAACCTTCTTACAATTAAAAAATAGTGTTATTTTCTCAACATCAAGGCTTGCAACTCGGAGCATTTTTCGCTTATCATCGTGTTTCTTTTTTAAAAGACAACTATAAGAAACAGGAGTAGAAGTATGAAGAAATTAATTGCAGGTTTAGCCCTGATCAGTGCATCATCTGTCGCTTTCGCAGATGCCCCCGGTGGTCCGAATTGTGGATGGGGAAATATGTTATTCGAAGGTCAGTCTGGCCTGGGTTCA
>DROB01000302.1 GCA_011321985.1 Gammaproteobacteria bacterium
CCAGCCGTAGTGGCGGCCTTTTCTGGTTACTCTTTTGGGCTGTAGCAAAAGAGTGACTCGCCAGTGGGGCGAGACCCACAATGCTAAAACAAAAGAAGAAGTAAATATCAAGAAAAGAAAGAAAAAGTCCCCCCCCCTAAAAACTATCACCCCAACTATCACGTTTACGCCGCCAGTTAATCCGCGTAAGAATAATCCCCAATATCAGACTACCTATCGCCACGGCACCACCGATCATAAACCATTCCTGCATGACGTTGCTGCGAAGTTGCTGGTTATCTTTTTCCAGCATCGCCACATTCGATTCAGCCTTGCTCAGATCTTTTTTCAGCTGTTTATTCTTCTTTGCCAGGGCCAACGGATTAGAGGCTGTGATCTTCAGATCGTCCAGTGAATTGCTCAGGTTGGTGCGCTCACTCTGTAAACTGCCTTTGTCTTTCTTCAACTGCCTGATCTCAGATTTCAGTCCAGCAATAGAACTTTTTAGTTCAGCCATCTGTTCGTGGGATTTTTTTAGTTTTTTATTGACCGATACCAGGCGATCACGGCCACTGGGGATATTCATTATGTCCTCATTTAATACCCAGCCAGATTTACCGTCACTGAGTTCGACATGAGAATATTTACCATCGCCCGATTTTTCCAGCACGGTCAGAGCGGTACCACTGGTTATGAATTTTATGATCCGGTGTCCGGGTGTCGCACCGGAACGTAATGGCACTTTGAGTTCATCGCTGACGTAACGGATGGTTTTTGCCTGCACGGGAAGGCTTGCCAGCACACTCGAAACGAGTAAGGCGAACAAGACCAGATGACGGATAGATATAGTTTGAATATTTAACACGTTATGCTTAACCTGTCTGTGAAAATTATAAAAATAGAGACATTCCACCCCGGTTAAAATTGATCGCGGGCAAAATGCGATAAATAAGCGCTTATTATGACGAAAATGACACATTTCGTCACTCCGTATTTGAAATGGGATTTTCTGATTAGTCTCCGGTACGTTCGAGTATCCGGTAGTCATGATTACCCCAGGCATTACGCTCAAAAGCTGCAACGTACAACATTTCTTCATCCGTTAAAACCTGTGCAAAGGCAGGCATCTGGTTTTTTCCTTTTTTAATCAATGTGATGTGATAACTCACATCACCCTTGATGATGGCATTATTGACCAGCGAAGGTGCACCGATAGTCACATTTCCACGCCCTTCTCTGCCGTGGCAGGCTGTGCAGTTTTTCCAATAGATTCCGCGCCCCTGCTCCAGTGCTCTCAGCTCATCTTCGTTCCAGTTTTTTTCTGTCGAGGACCAGCGTTGTGCTGCTTTTGAGAGGTCAAACACGTCGGTATTCTCGGAGCTGGAACAGGACACTGCCATCATCAGGCACGACAGGATAAAAAATGTTTTTCTCTCACCTTTCACTGATTTTTATAGGCAAATACACCATCAATATCATTCGCATGATGCTCCTCAACCCATCTGAGTTTATCATGCAATGTCACCACTTCACCGACGATGATCAGTGTCGGTGGTTTAATATCTTCGTTATCTATCACATCGAGTAAGGTATCCAGTGTCGCGATCAGAACACGTTGTTGCGGTGTCGTCCCCTGCTCGACCAGGGCTACGGGTGTACTCGCTGGCAGGCCATGTGCCATCATCTCTTTACATAAGGTGGGAGCACCATGTAAACCCATATAGAAGACGACGGTCTGATGTTCATGCGCCAGAGCCTTCCAGTTAAGATCTACCGAGCCATCTTTCAGGTGGCCGGTAACGAAAACACAGGATTGCGCGTAGTCACGATGCGTCAATGGAATACCGGCATAAGAGGAGCAGCCATTAGCCGCAGTGATACCCGGCACGACCTGGAATGCGATACCTTCCTGTGCCAGTTCTTCTATCTCCTCCCCACCGCGACCGAAGATAAACGGGTCTCCCCCTTTCAGACGCAGTACCCGTTTACCCTCTTTGGCCAGCCGCACCAGCAACTGATTGATATTTTCCTGCTGCATGGTGTGCTTGTCACGTTCTTTACCGACGTAGACAATCTCTGCATCACGTCGAACCATCTCCATGATCGAAGGTGATACCAGTCGGTCGTAGACCACCACATCTGCCTGCTGCATCAGACGCAGGGCACGGAAGGTCAGCAGATCAGGATCACCGGGACCTGCGCCCACCAGAAAAACCTCGCCAGGCATATCCGGGTTCTCCGACTGCTGATCGATGGCTTTGCCCAGCATTTCCTCTGCTTCATTTTCATGACCGGTAAAAACCAGTTCAGCGACACTACCCTCAAGAATCTTTTCCCAGAAACCACGACGAGATTCGACATTGGGAAAAGCCGCTTTAACCCTGTCACGAAAACCTTCGACCAGTTTTGCCAGCCGCCCGTAGGCAGCAGGGATGCTGCCTTCCAGCCGAGTACGGATCAGGCGTGCCAGTACCGGTGATGAACCACCGGTAGAAACCGCGATGACCACCGGTGAACGATCGATGATCGATGGCATGATAAAACTGCATAGATCCGGATTATCGACAACATTGACCGGCAGGCGTAACTGCTTTGCCAGTGTAGAGACATGTTCATTGACCGGACGTTGATCGGTTGCTGCGATGACCACAGCGCAGGTCTCCAGGTCGGTATCATCGAACTCTCTGGCCTGGTGCTGAATCAGCCCTTCTGCTTTTAACTGCTCGAGCTCGGCACAGAGTTCAGGGGAGACAACGGTGACATCTGCCTGTGCTTTTCTTAATAAGGCCACTTTTCGCGCGGCGATAGGACCACCACCCACGACCAGGCAGGGACGTCGTTTTATCTGTATGAATATGGGTAAGTATTCCATGGCTGTTGGTCTTTTTTTGAATGTGGCAGGCGGTTTAACAGGCGGTGTTATCGCGGTTTGCAAACCGCTCCTACGAAAGGGCGACCGTTGTAAACCGTGATATCAGCCTTTAAATATTTAACAGCTCATCAAGTTTGCCACTCTGATTCAGCGCAGACAGATCATCGAAACCACCGACATGATACTCATCGATAAAGATCTGCGGGATGGTCCTGCGTCCGGTGATCTTCATCATGTGATCAAACTTATCCTGATCTTCATCGACCTTGATCAGCTCATACTCTGTATTTTTGCTTTGAAACAGACGTTCTGCAGCAGTGCAATAACCACAGAAACGGCCGCTGTAGATAATAACTTTTGGCTGTGACATACGATTAGAGTCCTTCTATCACGTCTTTCAGCATGCCCTGAACTTCGGTAGCCAGGTCACCCAGTGCCTCATTTTCGACGGCCATCATCGATGCCTTCGGGTCTATTGCTGCAACTTCTACTTTACCATCACTCTTTTCCTGTACGATGACATTACAGGGCAACATGGTACCTATCTTATCTTCTGCCAGCAGGGCCCTGTGTGCGAGCTTCGGGTTACAGGCACCCAATATCGTGTATCGCTGAAAATCGACATCGATCTTCTTCTTTAGCGTAGCACTGACATCGATCGTGGTTAAAACCCCAAAACCGGCATCAGCCAGATGGGCAGTGACACGTTTGATCGCATCGTCAAAATTGTCATCGACAGTTTTAGAAAAACAATAACTC